>NZ_JAYFUM010000020.1:0-144090 GCF_034929435.1 Arcicella rigui | reverse complement strand
GCTCTCTATTCTTAAATAAAGAATCTATAACAAAAAACAACCTGTCTATTAAGAATTAATAATAATTCATATATCTCTATCAATACCTCAAAGAACTCTTTAATCCAGTCTAATTAATCTCTTAACCTTACCAAATCTTGTTAGTAACTATCTTCCTAATTACTCCCCTTTCTCAACCCGTTGGCGTCGTTTGGGAGTGCAAAGATGCAAGGTTTATTTTTAATCACCAAACAATCTCACAAAACTTTTTTAAAGTTTTTTTCAAAAAAAACATAATATAAACCGTAATTCCAATGAAAATCAAAGACTTATTGATAACATTAAATGTTGAAAAAATTTCAAAAAATTTTCAACATTTTTCTAAAAACAGACAAACCAAAACAAAAAAAAGATGAAGTATATATAAAATACTTCACCTCTTTAGATGTTTTTTACAAGATTTTCACCAAATCTATCCTAAAAATGGATACTTATAGTCTGTTGGCGATACAAATGTTTCTTTGATTGTTCTTGGAGAAACCCATCTTAATAGATTTAACTTTGAACCAGCTTTATCATTTGTTCCTGATGCTCTTGCTCCTCCGAATGGTTGTTGTCCAACTACTGCTCCCGTTGGTTTGTCATTAATATAGAAGTTTCCAGCTGCGTTTATTAGCTTTTTATTGGCTATTTCTAAAGCATAGCGGTCTTGTGCGAAGATTGCTCCCGTTAAAGCATAATCAGAAGTTGTATTTACAATATCTAAGGTTTCTTCATACTTATCGGCATCATATACATAGATAGTAAGTACTGGACCAAAGATTTCTTCACACATGGTTGTATAGTGCGGGTCTTCTGTTAGAATAATGGTTGGCTCAATGAAATATCCTTTTGATTTATCGTAGTTTCCTCCTGCTATTACTTTCGCTTTATCAGATGCTTTTGCATTATCTATATAAGTAGTGATTTTATCAAAAGCTTTTTCATCAATTACTGCATTGACAAAATTTGAAAAATCTTCAACTGGACCAACTTTAATTTCGTTTAAATCTGCTTGAACATATTCCCAAGTTTGTTCCCAAAGTGTATTTGGAATATATGCTCTTGAAGCTGCCGAACATTTTTGTCCTTGATATTCAAAAGCTCCACGTACCAAACCTACGGCAAGTGCTTTGGCATCGGCTGATTTATGGGCTACCACAAAATCTTTACCGCCTGTTTCGCCAACAATTCTTGGGTATGATTTATACTTATGAATATTTTCTCCAATTGTTTTCCAGATATGTTGGAATACTTTAGTACTTCCTGTAAAGTGTACGCCTGCAAATTGTGGATGTTTGAAAACAATATCACCCGTTAATGGTCCATCGGTATAAATCAAATTGATTACGCCATCTGGCAATCCTGCTTCTTTCAATACTTTCATTAAAACATTGGCAGAATAGATTTGTTGTGGCGAAGGTTTCCAAACTACAACATTCCCCATCAATGCTGCCGAAGCGGGAAGGTTTCCTGCAATGGCTGTAAAGTTGAAGGGTGTTACAGCAAAAACGAATCCTTCTAATGGACGATACTCTAATCTATTCCAAACATAATCAGAAGAGATTGGCTGTTCTGCATAAATCTGTGTGGCGAAATGTACATTGAAACGAAGGAAGTCTATCCACTCGCAAGCTGAATCAATTTCTGCTTGGTAAGCATTTTTTGATTGACCTAACATCGTTGAAGCATTCAATTCATTACGATATTTTGTTGCTGAAAGGTCGGCTGCTTTCAAGAAAATAGCCATTCTATTTTCCCAAGGTAAATTTGCCCAAGCTTCTCTGGCAGCTAAGGCTGTGTCAATAGCTTGGTTTACATGAGTAGCATCGCCTTCGTGGTAATATCCTAAAATATGTTGATGGTCGTGTGGGGAAGTTAATGCTTGTTTGTTTCCTGTTCTTACTTCTTCTGAACCAATATACATTGGTACATCTGCTACGATACTTCGCATTTCAGTAAGTTTCGCAATAAGTGCTTCACGCTCCTTTGTGTTTGGAGCATACGAGTTGATTGGCTCATTCTTGGGCGTTGGTACGCTGAAAAATCCTGTTGACATTTGATGAAGTTTTTGGTTTCGTGTAAAATTACGGATTTTTTTGGACTGAAGGAATTTTGGACTTGAAGACTTTAAGACTGGAGGATTGACAGACTAAATTCTTTATAAATCATAATAACTGGGAGTTTAATGACATGAAGTATTGTACATTAGGAAAAGTGATTTTGTTAGGCTCTTTTATAAATCATAAAGTCTCCTAATCTTAAAGTATTTTAGTCCTCCAATCCTAAAGTCTTCAAGTCCAAAAATCCTAAAGTCACTCAAAAAAAGCAACTTTCGGGTTGAGGATGTTTTTTTATCAATCGACATTTGTATCGTTAATTTTATAAATCATGACAACAGATACTTATCATTATGAACGCATTGCGAAAGCAATTGAGTTTATCAGCGAAAATATTACGGCTCAACCTACTTTGGAGGAAATCGCTGAAAAAGTAAACCTTTCTCCTTTTCACTTTCAAAGAATATTTACGGAATGGGCTGGTGTGAGTCCGAAGAAATTTTTACAATTCTTGACGGCTGATTATTTAAAAGCAAAAATTAAATCGACGGCTACTTTGATTGAAGCCGCAGAAATCGCTGGACTTTCAAGTCAAAGTAGAGTGTATGATTTGTTCACAGGTATCGAAGCGGTTACTCCACAAGAATTCAAAAGTGGTGGAAAAGGTTTGCATATCAGTTATGCTTATCATCAAACTCCTTTTGGTGAATGTTTTTTGGCTGTTACTGAAAGAGGAATTTGTGGCATGGCTTTTACGGATGAACAAACAAAAAATGAAGATTTAGCAACCTTTAAGAAAAAATGGTTTTTTGCTACGATTCAAGAAAATGCTTCGATTACTTATCCTTATATAGAACGGATTTTTATGCCACATCTTAGTTCATTAGATAAACTACATTTATTGGTACAAGGCACAAATTTTCAATTGAAAGTTTGGGAAGCATTACTGACGATTCCGCAAGGTTCATTAACTACTTATCAACAAATTGCTGAAAGTATTGGAAAAGACAAAGCCGTAAGAGCCGTCGGTACGGCAGTGGGAAGTAATCCGATTGCGTATTTGATTCCCTGTCATCGTGTGATTAGAAAAGAAGGAAAACTTGGGGAATATCATTGGGGAAGTATTCGGAAGAAGGCTATTGTTGGATGGGAAGCGGCAAAAAAATTAGTGATTGAGTGAATTATGATTTAGTGATTTATTTTTTCAAAAAGTACAAATGTATCTTTTGAAAAATTATTGGCTGAAAAATATTCTGAATACTTATTTAATACTTTCTTTCTAAACATAAAACATTTAATCACTCAATCACAATTCACTAACTCACAATTAAACATGAATATCAATTCTATCAACTGGCAAAATGTTAAAGCTGATTTGGATGAACAGGGTTATGCTGTGATTCCTTCGCTGATACCGACTGAAATTTGTTCACAATTAATTGCTTCTTATACACAAGCGGATTTATATAGAAGTACGATTGTGATGAAACGCTATAATTTTGGAAAAGGCGAGTACAAATATTTTGCTTATCCATTGCCTGAAAGTATTGCTTATTTAAGGAATGAAATGTACAGTCCTTTATCAAAAATAGCGAACGAATGGAATCAGAAATTGGGCATTCATTTCACTTATCCAGAAAAGCACGCTGATTTTATAGAAGCTTGTCACCAACAAAATCAATGCAGACCAACGCCTTTGATTTTGAAATATGAAAAAGGAGATTTTAATACGCTTCATCAAGATTTGTATGGCGACTTATATTTTCCTTTTCAAGCAGTATTGTTTTTAACACAAGTAAATGAAGATTATACTGGCGGTGAATTTGTATTGATTGAACAAAAACCAAGGTTACAATCACAAGCGATTGTGCTACAACCCAACCGTGGCGATATGGTAATTTTTACCACGAATTTCAGAGTAGCTAAAGGAACAAGAGGATATTTTCGTTCACCGATGAAACATGGAGTAAGTAAATTACACAGTGGTAATCGTTATACTGTGGGCATTATTTTTCATGATGCGAAATGAAAACACATCAATCGCTTTTGAACGAAAAAGGCAATAATCGTGTATTACTTTCTCTAATTAAAAATAGAAAAATCCTTTGGGCTGGAAATCGTAAATTAAAAATTTATGGTAAACTCAATTGTAAATCTGGCAAAAGAATGAAAACCCAAAACCGAGTCTTCTTTCAAAATGAGCAAGAAGCCATAGCTTTGGGTTTTCGTCCTTGTGGGCATTGTATGAGATTAGAGTATTTGGATTGGAAAAGAATTCACATTGATTGATACTTCAAGGCTCTATTTTTCCATGAGAAATTTTCTCACCTCTGGATTGATAGCATTAGCATCTAATTTATCAGTAATCTTCAAAAAAACTAAAGCACTGTCTTTTTCCATATAATATGAATAAGCCATTGTTAACTGAGCATAAGCCTCTACGTTCTTATTATCTAATTCAGCAGCTATTCTAAAGTTGTCAATTGCTTTATTCAACAATTTAATATCATTGTTTTTAACAAACATTTGAGCATAACTTGTCCCCTTTGAAAGCCATACTTTAGAATTTTTAGGGTTTAATTTTAACGATTTATTAAAGTAAGTTAATGATTCTTCAAACTTCAATTGCATTCCAAGTATATTACCAAAACCCCAATAAACATCCGCATTAGTACTGTCTAAAAGCCAAGCTTGGTTAAATCGTTTCATAGAATTGTCATAATCCTTTTTATAGAAATACGCCCAAGCGTCCTTCAAATGACGACTAACAGCCTCTTTCCTACTTTTGAAGTATTTGTCACATTCTTCGATAAAATCCTTGTCAATTTGTAATTGCTCTTTACATTTTTTTACTCCACTATTCACACCATACATTGGTAGAATATTGATATTCTCTGGACAATCTTGAGATGACGAACAACTCAAAAAGAACACGATGATAAGTGCGTGAATCTGTTTCATAGAAATGGGTTTATAGTGAAATTTGATATTTCGAGAGTTTACATCATTCTCATGTAATCCAACATCACAATTTTGTTTGTTTACATTGAAGTTCTGTAAGCTTACAGAAAAGTTTTGTTGACTTACAAAATTTCTCTGCAAGCTTACAAAATAGTTTTGCAGACTTACATCGTTTCATTGCAAGCTTAATCTGTGTTTTTGACGCTTTCAAAACATTGATGTAGGTCAACAAAAAAGTTTTGATTGTTTACAAAATTTCTATGTAAGCTTACAAAAATATTTTGCAGACTTACAGCAAACCTATGTAGGTTTACAAAATGTCATTATTGAATGATTTTACACTAAAATAGAGCTTATAAGGTACTTTGTAAACATCTTTTGTAATGGTTTTAACCTACAAAATATTAAAAGCAGTTGATTCTGTAATTTTGTTTGTTTACAAAGAATAATTATAAGGCTTAAAATATTGATTGTTAATAATTTATAAGTCAAATCAAGTTAATCTTAAAATGATGTGTACTTATATCATTATTAATAGAATAAATATTCATTTGGCTTTATCTAAGGCTAATTTTAGGGCAAGACTTCCCAAAATTCCAGCCATAAACCATTTTTGAATTTTAATCCATGTCGGTCTTTCGCTGAACCATGTTGAAATACTGGATGCAAACAAAACGATCATTAGGTTCACCGAAAAACTGACCGTCATTTGAGTAAATCCTAATTGAAAGTTTTGAAGTAAAACATTGCCATATTCTGGTTTGATAAACTGCGGAAAGAATGACATATAGAATACCGCAATTTTAGGATTGAGTACATTGGTTAAAAAGCCCATTTGAAACAATTTGAAATTACTGTTGTCTTCCAAAGATGTTGTTTCAAAAACTGATTTACTTCCCGGTTTGATGGCGTTCCAAGCCAAGTACAAAAGATAGCCAACGCCCAACCATTTCAGAAAAGTATAAGCAAAAGGTACTGCCATCAAAATTGCGGTGAGTCCGAATGAAACCATGATGACATGAAATAGAAAACCGACAATCACACCCGACAGCGAAATAATGCCAGCTCGTTTGCCTTGTGAGATGGAACGAGAAATTAAATAAATCATGTTCGGCCCGGGCGTGATGACTAAACCAAAAGCGGCGATGATAAAGATGAGTAAGTCTGAAAATGGAATCATAATTTTTGGGTTCTGTACCACGGGATTTCATCCCGTATTTTTATTAGAGTTTTAAAATGTCACGGGATGGAATCCCGTGGTACAGTTTAGAATGATAAATATGGTAAAAGTCTTTCAAGTGTTTGTGCATCTAAGAGTTTAATATTTTCTAAATCCTTTTTACTCGAAAAATTTCCGTGCTGTTGTCGGTAAGCTATAATAGCTTTTGCAATATAGGGTCTTAAATAAGGATGTTTCAATTCTTCCAAAGTCACTTCATTGATTTTAATTTTCCGAATCGAAGGATTATTCACTCGCCCATATTTTAATAATTCATCAATCGAAAGTGAGTCTAATCCCCAAATGTATCGTACTTGTTCTACCGAATAAAAACCACCTAATTTTTCTCTTTCTTGCACAATTCTCATCGCACGCTTTGAAGCAATGCCTTTCAATTTCTTTAAGTCGTTCGTATCGGCTTTGTTCAAATCAATAAGTACGGGTTTAAAAATTTCCTTTTTGGCAACAGGTAAAGTCGTTACTTTTTCAGCAAGATTTTCTGTTTTATTCATGGCAATATTTTCTTGAATGGGCTGAGTATTCGCCAAAACAATGTAGGGTTCTAAATTTTGATAGAGTGTTGTCGGGAAACTATAAATGCGTTGCAAATCCTCTTTTTTTCTAAATTTTCCACCTTTACTTCGGTATTTGATTATTCGTTCGGCAAGCCAATGAGGTACTCCAAGCTTTTCAAAGTCTGTGAGACTTGCCAAGTTTGGGTCAAAAGAAAAGTAATGAATAGGCTTTGAAGCAACAGTGTTTTCGTCTTTCTCAAATTTATTTTCAGAAAAATCACGCTTTTCGGCATTACGTTCGTTGGCTTCTTTTACTTCAATTTTTGCTATTAGTTCTTCTACCCTTTTTACATCAACAGTGCTGACGGAGGTATTTTTTTGTGGAAGAAAGTCAAAAATAAAAGTAGAAACAATCAGGAGAAAAAGCAGGAAAATCAAAACCATAAAGCCTTTGATTTCAGTTTGACTAAACGAAAAATAGTCACGGAGGTAAGATTTTAATTTTTGATACATGGTGTTTATTAAGATAAGTAGGAATATTAATTATGAGTTATGAATTAGGTCTGTACAAAAGATTTCAGTCTGTCAAACCCTATTTGTGTTTGACAAATACTAATCGCTTTCCACAGAAAATTCGATGTTTATTCTGTAATTCGGGCTTTTGAACTAATTTTGCAATTCTTTTATCGCTTTAAGCCTTAGGCAGTAAGCGGTAAGCTATTTTTTTAATTATTGTTATCAACAATAGTCGAGATTATTTTTGATTTTTTGATAATACTAATTTACAAGATTTCTGCTAACGAAAGTCTTGAAATTGAAGCTTTTATCTGTTCCAAAAACGTTTATGATACTTTATAGCACAAATCATCAAAGTGATGATGTTTCTTTAGAAGAAGCAGTTTTCAGAGGACTTCCTCCCGACAATGGCTTGTATATGCCACACGTTATTCCGACTTTACCCGCTTCTTTTTTTGAAAAGATTGATACGCTTTCAATTTCAGAAATTGCTTTTGAAGTAAGTAAAGCTTTATTGGGCGACGATATTCCTGAAGAAGATATTAAGACGATAGTAGAAAGAGCGATTGATTTTGATGCTCCTTTGGTTGCTCTTGAAAAAGATACTTACGTTTTAGAATTATTTCATGGGCCATCAATGGCTTTCAAAGATTTTGGTGCAAGATTCATGGCATCGTTGATGTCTTACTTTTTGCAGAAATCACAAAAAGATATTCATATTCTTGTAGCAACGTCTGGCGATACTGGCGGAGCAGTGGCACAGGGTTTTTATAAAACGCCGGGCATCAAAGTAACGATTTTGTATCCGACAGGAAAAGTATCGGACATTCAAGAAAAACAATTGACTACTTTAGGCGAAAACGTAACAGCTTTAGAAGTAGATGGTACTTTTGACGATTGTCAGGCTTTAGTAAAAGCAGCCTTTTTGGATAAAGAATTATCTTCAAAAATCAATTTAGCTTCTGCCAATTCTATCAACATTAGTCGATTGATTCCTCAATCTTTCTATTATTTCAATGCTTATGCACAATTGAAAAAAGCTGGCAATACCAAACCAGTAGTTTTCTGTGTGCCAAGTGGAAACTTTGGAAATTTATCAGCAGGATTGATTGCTCAGAAAATGGGCTTGCCTGTGAAAATGTTTGTAGCGGCTACGAATGTGAATAACATCGTTCCGAAGTATTTGTCTTCTGGCAATTATGAACCAAAGCCTTCGCAAGAAACCATTTCAAATGCGATGGATGTGGGAAATCCTTCTAATTTTATCAGAATGCGATTGTTGGCTGGCGATGCTCATGAAGAAGTAGTAAAACATATTGCTGGAGATTTCAGTGATGATACTGCTACCAGAGCAGCCATGAAAGATGTGTATGAAAGAACCCAATATGTGATGTGTCCACATACTGCGGTGGCGTACTTAGGTTTGAAATCTTATACTGATACTTTATCAGAAGAAGTAGCAGGCGTGTTGTTATCCACAGCTCATTATGCTAAATTCTTGGATGTTGTAGAAGAAACTTTAGGAACATCAGTAGCGATTCCAGAAAGACTTTCAGCTTTACTTTCTAAAGAAAAAGTAGCCATTCCGATGACTAAGGAGTTTAGTAATTTTAAGGAGTATCTTCTTTCTTTATAATTGAGTGAATTAGTGAGTTGTGATTTAGTGATTAAATTTCAACTTAAAGTTTCTTATAAATAAAAATGCCATTCGACTAAAATCCGAATGGCATTTTTATTTATAGGAAATACTGATAACTATTAACAGTTTTCAGATAACAGCTTAAGATTAATTATACATTCCCTCTATCAAATCCTTGTAGTTATTGTGAATAATTTTTCTTTTTAGTTTGAGCGTTGGCGTTAATTCGCCTGAATCAATGGTGAATAATTTGGGTAATAATTCAATCTTTTTCACTTGTTCGTATTGGGCGATATTTTTCATTAATGATTTTACCTCATCGTCCAATTTCTCTCTTACTTTTTCATTTTTTATCATTTGCATTGAATCTGCACAATCAATTCCGTGACGAGTACACCATTCTTTCAAAGCATTGAATTCTGGTACAACCAAAGCCGACGGGAATTTTTGCCCTTCTCCTACTACAATTGCCTGTTCTATCAAAACAGATTCTTTCAGTTTGTTTTCTATTACTTGTGGAGCAACATATTTTCCACCAGAAGTTTTGAAGATTTCTTTTTTACGGTCAGTGATTTTCAAGAAACGTCCTTCCGAAAATTCACCAATATCGCCTGTATGAAACCAGCCATCTGCATCAATCGCCTCGGCAGTTGCTTCTGGTTTTTTATAATAACCTTTCATTACTGATGGCCCTTTTACACATATTTCGCCATCTTCTGCAATTTTTACTTGAATATTTGGCAAAACTGTGCCTACGCAACCTACTCTGAAATCAGCTAAAATACTTGAAGAAACCACTGGCGAAGTTTCAGTAAGTCCGTAACCTTCAGCAATAGGAATTTCAGCCGCCCAGAATACTCTTGACAAACGAGCTTGCAAAGCCGCAGAACCCGAAGCAATAATTTTGATATTTCCGCCTAAAGCTTCTTTCCATTTACTGAAAATTAGTTTTCGAGCGATTTTTAGTTGTGTATCGTACCACCAACCCATATTTTTCATCGGGTCGTATTGCAAACCTAAATTTAAGGCCCAGAAGAAAAGTTGTTTTTTAATCCCCGTTAGTTCATAGCCTTTGGCTACGATTTTATCATACACTTTTTCTAACAATCGAGGAACGGTAGCGAATACTTGTGGTTTTACATCTTTGATATTATCAGCAATGGTATCCATACTTTCGGCATAATATACCGAAACGCCATAATACATATAAACATACACATCGGTGCGTTCGTAAATATGACAAAGCGGAAGGAAACTAAGAGCTTTATCATTTTCATTCAATTCCAAATGTTTGCCAATCACTAAACCATCAATATTTGAAATGATGTTATCGTGCGTCAGCATTACACCTTTGGGTTTTCCTGTTGTGCCAGAAGTATAAATTAATGTTAATAAATCGTCTGGTTGAACAGCAGCCTTGAAAGGTTCAATCTGAGCGAAGTCTTCACCTTCTGCCAATTTTGTAATTTCAGTCCAGTGTTTAGCTCCTTTAAAATTATCAAAAGTATAAATGCCTTCAATTCCTTCAAGTACCGAAGTTGCTTCTAATACTTTATCCAATAATGCTCTGTCAGAAACAAAAATCAATTTTACTTCTGCATCAGTGAAAATATAACGGTAATCTTCAATCGTGATGGTTGGGTACATCGGCACTAACACCGCTCCTATTTGTTGAACACCCAATTCTACAAAATTCCATTCCGGACGGTTATTAGAAATTAAAGCGATTTTATCATCTTTTTTAATACCCAATTTCAACAATCCAACACTCACTTTGTTGACAGTCTCTATTACTTCTGTTGCACTGTATTTTCTCCATGCACCATTTACTTTATTGGCAAATGTGTCTTCTTTATTAACTTTTAAAACACAGTTGGGTAGTAAATCAAATACTCTGGTAATGTTTGGATTACTTTTCATAACGATTAAAGTTTGTTAGATTGCTCGTCAGTATAAAATACAATTTAAAATTTATATTTTACAATACCTTTCAAACAAAGATAGTAAGATTAACGAAATCAAAATAGTATGCAAGCATAATTTTATTCATAAATTATAAAACTTTTCCACATTCTAAATTAACATTTTCAACAGCCAAATGTATTCAAATGGCTCAAATAAGCAATAATCCCCATAAATGAGGAAAAGTTATCCACAAAAAAATCCTGTATGTGGATAAGTACAGGATTGGTATTTTATCGGTTATTAACAATTAGTTGATAGAATCACCTCTTAAAGTTCTAAATCGCTTTCTTGCATCAGCTCCAAAGATACTTCCGGGGTATTTTACCAACAATTCTTGGTATAAATTCATAGCTTTTGTGGATTGATTCAGTACTTCTTGATAAGTTTTAGCCAAAAGATAGAGAGCATCGTCCCCTTTTATATCGTGTGGATAATTCTGCATAATGTTTTCTAAATCCTTTACTCCTTTATCCACATCTCCCTGTTTTAGATAAACACCTGCTCTAAGAAAAAGTAAATCATCCATAATCGGATTGCCACGATAAGCCTTTTCCATGATATTCAACTTATCCACAGCTTCTTTATTTCTGTGTTGAAAAAGTAATAATTCTACTTGTGAATAATCTTTTAAGGCTGATTCTGTGGAATCTTCCCCTGTGTTTTCCTGAATCATCAAGCTAAGTTCCATCGCATCATTGGCAATTTCACGGCTTGTGGCTTGTTTCAGAATATCAAGTACTTCTTTTGCCAATTCAAAATCTCCTCTGAAATATGCCAACTTCGCATTTCTCAATTTTGCTTCATAACCCAAAGGACTATCTTTCTCTGACTTTTCCACTTGTGAATACAAAAGGGTGGCTTCCCAAGGCTCAGATTTCAACAAGTAAATATCTCCTAAATCTAATTTACACTTATCCACAAAGATTTGGTCGGCAGCTCCTATTTTGATGGCATTTTCCAAAACGGCTATTGCTGTATCTTTTTCGTTCAAGTAAAAAGCATACAAAAGCCCTTTACTTTTCAGTGCTTCGAGGGTTCTTTGATTTGTGCCTAATTCTTCCAGCATTTTGGTGTATTCGCCTATCAGCAAACGAATATCCGACTGATTGATGGGATAAGTAGTTTTGATAACTTCCTCTTTGGCATTTATCAACATTCTTCTCCACAACGGATAATTCTGGTGTTTCGGGTATTCTTTTACCAAGTATTCAAATACTTTTCCAGCGTTTACATAATCTTTATTTTGATGCACCAAAAAGCCAAAATCTGTCATCTGAACACCATCTCTTCTGTATCTTCTATCCAAGGCTCTAAGCTGAACAAAAGCTTTATAAAAATCCTTTTTCTGAATCAAATGCCAAATCAAGATTTCGTTGTAATAAGTGGTATTCGGAAACTTCTGTACTTTGGCATAAAGTATTTTCTCTAATTCGGCGGTTTCTTTTTCGTTCTTCAACTCATCTTGTAGGATAACTTGTATCATTTCTTGATTCTGAGTGACTAAACCAAACTTGAGGTACTCTTCTATCATTTGTGGGATATTTGATTGAGCACGATAGAAATTAGCCAATTCTATGGCATATTTATCATCCGACTTAAAGAAGAGCCTCGATACCTCAATCGTTTGTATAGCTAAATCGAACTGTCCTCTGCCTGCAAAATTGTTGGCTAAATTTCTTACGGCATCTTCATTTTCACGTACTTTCTCAATTGCCAAAAGATAGTTTTTTTGAGCTTCTTCTTTGCGTTCAAGATTTTCATAAAGCCTCGCTAAGTCAACTAAAAATTGAGGGTTTTCTTTATCTGCATTCTTGATTTGCTTTTTGATATACTTTTCGGCTTCGTTCCATTCTTTCAGTTTCAACAAAGTTTCAAGATAATAATTGTAAACCTCGTCTTTGCTTTCTTTACTCTTCGCCAATTTTTGAAAAATGCTTTTGGCTTTTTCATACTCACCCGCTTTGAAGTATTCGACACCCAACGCTACATCCTGAGCAAACATTTTTGATGAAAGCAAAACAAGCAGGCAAAGTGCCTTCAAAAAAGTTTTCAACATCATCTTATACTTATACATAATAATTTTTATTTAAATTTTTAAAAAAGAAAACTATTACTTCTATTATACTGTGGATATGTGGATTAATACTGTGAAACATTGTTTTCACAAAAGCCTGTTTATATCTCATTTGTTTTCCACATTCTAAAGATACTTATCAACGATTAAAAACTTGATTTATAGACTTTTATTTTTAATCAACAATTGTGTGCATAAATAATCTATTTTTCTCAACACTTTCCACACTGACTTTTTGTGTGTTTAACTTGTCGTAAAAACTGTGTTTAAATCGGAAGTTTTCCACTTTTCAAAAGAGCCATTTTTTATTTCCACAATGCCCTTTCTTTTTTCCACAATTTCGATACCCCAAAAACACATAGTTTTCCACTTTTTTTCACGGCTATTTGCCCTATTTTTCGACTTATCCACAGTCTTTTCTGAAAATGATGATTTTTCAACGATTTAGTCGATAGTGAAATCATTTCCCGACAAAACGAAGTTCTGTTTCAGTTTTATCCGCACTGGGTGATAGATTATTTTTTCGGGAGTAATATTCTTTTCCACATCGCCTTCATCCCACTTAGCATTTCGATTTTCGTCAACAACTAATCTGATAAAATAAATACCCGCTTTAAGAAAGCTAAATTCGTAATGCAATACGTTGTCCACTTTTTCTTGAACTACTTCATTTCGTTCGTTTAGGAGCTGAACGATAAAATTTTTCTTGTTGGGGTTTTTCACATCGCCTTCGATGATGCCATAATTTTCTGGGTCACGGATGGGGTGCATAACTTCGTACTTTCCTGTTGAGTCGTTTTCAACAGAAATGAAAGTTCCTTTTTTCAATCTTACTCTTACAAATTCTTTGGGTTTCGGCCCGTTGATTTTGAAAGTCAAACTGGTTTTGTCATCGTTCCAGCGGAAGTCTTTTTCAGAAATCGCTACCTTATTAATAGAGTCGTTTTGAATATCGATGAGGTCGAGATTGACATGAGCAATTGGTTTTGTAAAATTGAAAGTGTAGCCAATTTCTTTTAAATCTATGTCTTCGTTATTAGCAGGAATGGCTTTCATCGAAAATTCCTCTTTCACACTTTCGTCTTTTTTGCCTTTTACTTTAAACTTAATTTTTTGGTCATGTGTAAAAACCCTGTCTAATGAGTCAGTAACCGATATTTTTACTTTAATCGTATCGCTTGAATTGTTGATAGTATTGAAAATTCGGAGGTTTCTGTTATCTAATTGTTGATAAACCAAGCTATCTTTTTTCTGTTGAAAAGCAATTTTCACTTTTTTGAATCCTCGGTTATACTCTATATTATAATAGTTGATGCTACTTCTGGTTTTTAAAACCTTGTTGGGTGTTTTGTCCATTTTGGCAATATCTATATTTAGGTTTTGCAAATTACTTTTTAGGTCGATGGTATCTTTTACAAAACCGATTAGCTCTTTGGCTTCTTCGTACAATAAATTATTGTTGAGGTCAGTCACGGCAAAAATTCTATACTTTCCAAGAGCTACGTTTTCAATTTTAAAAACTCCAGAAGTATCAGTTTTGGTGAAGTAATAAGGCTTTTCCTTTTTAGGATTTAGCGTGTCAGAATAAAAATACATTCCTACATTAATGTCTAACACTGGCTTATTGATGAGTGGATTCATCACTTTTCCACTTACCGAAAGTGAATCTATGATATTGCCTGTACTAAAAACCAATCGAATATTTTTGGCGATATTTCTTTCTGTTACGTCTTTGATGGCATTTCTAAAATTCAAACTATAAGTAGTGTTTGGTTTGAAAGGTTTATCAAAAGTAAGTCTTAGTCCTTTCGGATTAATTTTAGTTTCATAAGTACCTTCAATATTTGGGGTAATCAATAATTGCTGTTGAATATTATCAATGCTTACATATTCATTGAATTCCAATTCTACTTGTCTTCCTCTGAAATTTGTGGTTTGGTTTACTGGAAAAGTCTTTGTGATTACAGGTGATAGTGTATCTTTTTTACCTCCTGTGGGAGCTACTATTTGAGCACAACTAAAAAGGATTTCAAGGAGAATAAAACTTACAAAACTTATCAAGACTATGTTTTTTACTTTCATGTGAATATGTTGAAAACTTTGTGGAAAAATGAACGCCTCTTCCGTGAAACGTTAAAACGAATATTTACTTATGCCAAAATTGCTCAAAAAAAATGGTTTTTTGAAATGTGGAACATTTGGCAAAAAGAAACCCTCAGTGTTTATGAAACTCTGAGGGTTGTGGAAAAGTGTCGAAATAATGTTAATTCTTCTTAAATATGTAAATCAAACTTGAATAGTTCTGTTGATTACTGCTTGCTTTTAAATTAGATTTCAAACCGTCGAGAAGTGCTTTCAGATAATTGATTTTTCCAGCTTGATATTTTGTACTTAGCATAGACACATAGAAAGAATCAAATTTCATCGGAAGCGTTTCTACTAATTGAAATCCTTTTTTCTCGAAAAGTAATTTGATAGTACTTTGCGAGAAGTGATATAAATGTCTTGGCACATCATAAGCCGCCCAATGCTCGCCATAAATCTTTGCATCTTCTGATTCATAATTAGGAACGGCGATAATTAAAGAACCGTCGTCTTTCAAGCGATTAAAGAGCCATTCTACCGTTTCATTTAATAAGTGAACGTGTTCTAATACGTGCCACATACTGATGACATCAAACTGTTCATTAGTGAACGAAGAGAGTACTTCTTCTTGAATCTTTGTTTGGTTAATACTTTCAGCAATTGCCCTCGCTCCTGAGTCTGGTTCGATTCCAGCAACGTTCCAACCATTTTCTCGACAAACATTCAAGAACATACCAGTTCCACAACCTACATCCAAGAGTTTTCCTTTTTTTGGCGAAAGTCTATTCACTAATTCTAATTTACCTTTCAAAGTATATTTTCGTACTGAATGATAAAGTTTAGCAATAAGTCCTTTAGAAGTATTGGTATGCGAAATGTATGAATCAGCTTTGTAGTAATCGCCAATGACATTTAAGGCTGGTCGTGGGTTAGTGAATTTGAAATTACATTGTTTACAATTAACAATTTCAAAAGTCTCTTGGCTTACGGTATAATCCTTGACATTGAGATAATGACTGAGAGAATGATGTTGGCAAACGGGGCAATTACTTATTTTTTCCATTGTTATCAATTTTCGCAAAGATACAAAAAAGACTTGCAAGGTTTAGGAGTGCATCATCCTTTACTTACAAGTCTTATTGAATGATTTATTCTAATGTTTTATTAGCTCAAAATGTTGAAAAATGCCTCAATGTTTATCTATCCATATAAAGCATTAAAACTGAAACATCAGAAGGAGAAACACCGCTAATGCGTGAAGCTTGACCAATAGTGGCTGGTCTTATCTTTGATAGTTTCTGACGACCTTCATTTGAGATAGCTTTTAAGTTGGCATAATCAAAACTTGCAGGAATCTTGAGGTTTTCAAATTTCAATAGTTTATTAACCATCACCTGCTCTTTTTCGATATAACTTTCATATTTAACATTGATTTCAGCTTGTTCTAAAATTTCATCTGTGAAATTTGAAAGATAAGAAGCTACTTCTTGCGTCAATGTTTTCAATTTAGAAATATCAATATCTGGACGTTTCAGTAAATTAATAATTGGCGTTCCCTCTCTCAGCGGAGCAGTACCGATATTTTCTAATACAGGATTTACTTCTTCTGGTTTTACTTTCAAGCCTTTTAAACCTTTCAACAATTCCAGCGTTTGCTCTTTTTTATGATTTACTTTTTGAAGTCTTTCTTCCGAAGCTAAACCGATAGAATAACCTTTTTCTGTCAAACGAATATCAGCATTATCCTGACGAAGCAAAGTTCTGTACTCTGCTCTTGAAGTAAACATTCGATAAGGTTCTTCTGTACCTTTATTAATCAAATCATCAATCAATACGCCAATATATGCTTCTGAACGAGACAAAGTAAATTCAGCCAAATCTTTAGCTTTTTGATGTGCATTGATTCCAGCCATTAAACCTTGGCAAGCGGCTTCTTCATATCCAGTAGTTCCGTTGATTTGTCCTGCAAAGAAAAGGTTTTCAATCAACTTCGTTTCTAAAGTTTGCTTTAATTGTGTTGGTGGAAAGAAATCATACTCGATAGCATAACCCGGACGGAACATTCTTACATTTTCAAAACCGGGTATTTTTTTCAAAGCTGCATACTGTACATCTTCTGGTAAAGACGTAGAAAAACCATTCACATACACTTCAACTGTATTCCATCCTTCTGGCTCTACAAATATTTGGTGACGGTCTTTATCCGCAAAACGATTGATTTTATCTTCTACCGAAGGACAGTATCTTGGGCCTAAACCTTTGATTCTTCCAGCAAACATGGGAGATTTTTCAAAACCAGTTTTTAGAATATCGTGTACTTCATGATTTGTATAAGTAATCCAGCAACTTCTTTGCTCGGTTAATGAAGGAGTATCTAAGTACGAAAACTTACTTGGGTTTTCATCACCTTGTTGTTCTTCCATTTTGGTATAATCCAAACTTCTTCCATCGACTCTTGGTGGAGTTCCTGTTTTCATTCTTCCTGCTTCAAAACCTAAAGACACTAATTGTTCAGTAATACCCGTTGCTTTTCCTTCGGCTGTTCTTCCACCGCCAAAATTCTTTTCACCAATGTGAATAAGTCCATTCAAAAATGTTCCGTTTGTTAAAACTACTGATTTTGCTTTGAACTCTATTCCTAATTGAGTTTTCACTCCTACTACTTTATTATCTTCAATCAGTAGTCCTGAAACCATTTCTTGCCAAAAATCAACATTTGTATTTCTTTCCAAAGCCAAACGCCATTCTTCTGCAAATCTCATTCTATCAGATTGGCATCTTGGCGACCACATTGCTGGGCCTTTAGAACGGTTCAACATTCTAAATTGAATCATGGTTTTATCAGAAATAATTCCAGACATTCCTCCTAAAGCATCCACCTCACGAACAATTTGTCCTTTGGCTACTCCGCCCATTGCAGGATTACAAGACATCTGAGCGATGGTATTCATATTCATCGTTATCAGAAGTACTTTTGAACCCATTGTTGCAGCAGCATGTGCGGCTTCACATCCCGCATGACCAGCTCCTACTACTATTACATCATAATTGCTATACATTGTTTCTATGGTAGTTAATTCTACTATGAATATTAAACGTAATCTATTGTATTAAATAATTCTATTTTTCCTCTGTGAATGTGTTTGATGATATGTGTAGATAAATTAAGTCTTTAATTCAATCATCCTAAATTTATAATATTTAGTATTTTAGCTTGTACAATGTTTTACATACAAACTCAATTGATGATTTACTTGATAGATTGAGCCCCTGCTTTATGGCTATCTCATTCTTTATATTTTTAATGAGTAAATGTAAATTAACATAAATATCGAATTTAGTTTTTGTATATGATAATATTGCATAGGTGAGCCTCGCTTTTCAAGTCTCTTTATTGGTTTTTATGAAACGAATAAAAATGTGAAAATTTTACAAGTGTTCCACGTGGAGACTTTTTTGATTTTTATAAAATCTTGAAAATTAATTCAAACTGAATTGTTGAATGTAAAAGTCTTCTTTATTTCTCATCATAAGTTCGTCTTCATCACTGTGGTCGTCGTAGCCACAAAGGTGCAATAAACCATGAACTAATACTCTTTTAAATTCATCTTCAAAGGCAGTTTTGAGTTCCTGAGAGTTGTCTTTTATTCTCTCTATACTAACAAAAATATCCCCTTCAATGTCCGATTCTTCTTCTGAATTATCGAATGTGATGATGTCTGTGTAGGTATCATGTTCCAAATACTCGACATTGATTTTGTGGAGATACTCGTCCGAACAAAATATATAGTTGAGGTTCTTCATCTTAAATCCTTCTGTCTCAGCTACTTTTTTTAACCACTTTTTTAGAAGGTTCTTATGCTGAAATTTGAAGTCAATGTCTTCGTTAAAAAAAACAATCATTGTATTGCACTTGTTAAGTTGGGAATAATTCTCCACAAAGATACGAGATAAAATTCAGCTTGTGAATATCAATCACTTAGGCTAAAGGAGAATCGCTACGAATAAGACAATTCTATAAAAATAAAGAGGTGTTGAAAACTCAACACCTCTTTGTATATATTAGTTTATTTGCTTGAAATACTTATCCACTTGTTGTTTATAATAAGGATTCAAATTTGGCGGAACAGTTCTCAATAACTCGGTTTGTTTCTGTTTGTCTTTCACATACTGTTGAAACTGCGGAGGAACTTTTCTTTCTATGTTCTGATTAGCCGTTTGGGCTTTTCTGGTTTGCTCCTCTTCTTGTTCTTTAATTGCCTTTTCAGATTCTAACAAACGAGTTAATACATCTTGCTGGCGTTTAATTAAATTTTGGTTGAGTCTCTTATTTACCAAATCTGTTTCGGTTTCTTCCATTTTCTTCATTAGGTCTTTTAGTTCATTTCCTAATGCTTTTCCTTTATCAGTGCCTTTCGTTTTGTCTAAAGCCTCTTGAAGCATTTTTCTTAACTGGGCTTGTTCTCTTGCCATTTTTGCCAATTGTTCAGAAATATTGCCTTGTCCTTTTGCTCCACCATTTTTCATATTCTGCTGCATTTGCTCGTTGAGTTGCTTTTGCTTTTCGCCCATACTTATCGTATTTCCTTTTTTCTTAGACTTACTCTTGCCCGAACTTTGCATATTCTGTTGGTTTTGCTGCATCTGTTTTAATACATCAGAAAGTAATAAAGCTAAGTTATTCATGGAAGTCATTGCAAATTGTTGCTTGGAAGTAGTCATTGCCAACTTTCTTTCCTTAATTAATTTACTTGCTTCATTCATGTAGCTTTTCATATTTCCCATTTCTCTGGTTACAAAACTTTCAATTTGCATCACTCTTTTAGACAAAGCAAACAAACTATCTTCTATGATTTTTGCGTCATCTTGAAGTTTCAATTGTTCTTGAGAAGCCTTGATAAATCGTGGGTCGGATGGATTCATGCCTCTAAAGTCTTTCATTAATTTTTCTTGACTTAAAGAAAGCTTTACTAAGTTTTCAAGAATCTCACGTAAATCATCCATGTTTTCCTCATTTTCTTGCATCTCTTGCGACTGCTTTTCTTGTTCTAATTTCTGAGCAAGTTCTTGCATTTGTTTGGCTACACGTTTCTGTTTTTGCGACGCACCTTTGTTATCGCCTTTTTCCATTTGTTCTTGTGCATCCTTTTGTTCTTCCGAAATATTCTGTTGTTCTTCTTTGCCAGTATCAAGTGGGTCAGCATTTTTGAGTTCTTTACTCATTTTTTCTGCCTCTTGTAAATCTTTCTTGATGTTTTCAAATTCTTTATTAAGCTTCTCTTGTTCTTTCTGATTGGCTTCTGTTTCTTTTTGCTTGTCAGCAGACTTATCCGATTTCTTGTCTAAAGCTTCGTTTTGTTCTGCAAGTTTTTGTTCTTGCTCTGCTTGCTTTTCAAGGTCTTTGATTGTTTTATCTAATTTTTGTTCAAGTTGTAATTTCTTGAATAACTCTTTCATGCGTTCCAATTCCTTTTCCATGTTACGCTCTTTGTTTTTGAGCTTCTCCATTTGGTCGAGCATTTTGTTGTCGTCAGGATTTTGGTCGAGCATTTTCTTTAATTCTTCATAAAGCTTTTGCGTTTCGGGGTCCATCAAATCATTCATCATTTTTTGGAGTGCTTCCATTTTTTGTTGATTTTCTGGTTTCTGCTCGTTGAATCGCTGTTGCTTATCGTTCAAGTTTTTATTCTCTTCTTGTAAGCTTTTGATTTCATTGATTAACTCTTCTTTTTTTCTAATCAATTCTTCGGCTACTTTTTGGTCTTGAAAATCCAACTCCTTTTTGTTTTTCAAACGATTTTCCAAAGCCGCAATTTCCTTGCGAAGTTTCTGAGCTTTCTCAAAAGTCTTTGCTAACTGAGCTTCCGTTTTGTCAACGGCATTTTCAATTTCTTTATTGATTGAGCTTTTATCAGGAACTGCATAATTCATCAATGGCGAGCGAGTGGATTTCGCTCCATTTACGCCATCGTTGTCCCACACTTGAACGAAGTATTCAACTTTATCAGAAGGATTCAAATGAAGGCTATCCAAATTCCATTGTTTATAAAAACTTTGAATACTCTGTTTAGGATTAAACGGCAAAGCAAAGCTGGCGTAGTTCTGAGTAGAAGCTTTTCCGTCACGGAGTACTTTATAGAAAACTGCCAAACGACTGATACCGTAATCATCAGAAATGTTTCCACCTAAAACCATAAAATTGTAAAGCGTAGAATCTTTGTACTGCTCCAAACTCAACTGCGGATATTTATCAGGAACAACATTCAAGAAGAAATTGATACCTTCTGTGTTTGAGGTAAACTGATTTTTAAGAAATACTTTGTAAGCTCCTGAGTTTTTTACTTTCTTTTCAAAATCAAAACCGCCACCTAAAAGTCTTTTTTGGGCAAGGTACTTTTGTGCATCACCATCGAAAGTCAATAAAATAGAATCTGTATGAGTAACATTGAAAGACCATTCTACCGAAGTACCTTCTGGAACAGTAAGGTTTCCCACATTTTTTAAAGACTCATTGGGTTTATGTAGATAAGCTGGGTAAATGAGTTGAATATCAAAAAAAGCTAAACTGGGTTTATTGATAATTTCTACTTCATAATTGCCAGAATCGAAACCTGCGGCTTCGAAGTGGAAATCGAAGTTTTCTTGCACTTTAGAGAAAGTATAACTGTAATGACGCTTATCAAGACTTTCCATTTTCAATTTTCTATCTTTATGAATCACATAAACACCTTCGGGAATGGTATTACCTTGCAAAGTAAGACGAACGGTAAAATCTTCGTTGCGGAAAGCTTGGAGTGTCTTGTTTTCTAAAAGAAAAGTAAAAGGTGCTTCTTCTTGATACTCATTTTTAAAGTTTACAATTCGTTCAGTACTTTTTGAAAAGAAAGACGGATAGACCAAAAGAATGGCAACGATAACGATGGCAGGAAATAAAGCGAATTTTAGATACTTTCTGTTTTCATTGATTTTGATAGCATCGGCAAATTTTACAATGCCTAATTGCTGAGATTTTTGTTTGATTGAAGCCAACAATAATTCATTTTGACTTTTATCAATACTCTTTGATAGTTGAAGTGTGTTGATAAGTTTATCAGAAATCTCAGGGAAATATTTTCCGATTTGCTCGGCGGCTTGTTCGTTTGAAAGTGGCTTTTGTTTTCCGTACAAAAACAGAAGAGGCTTAACTACCCATAAAGTAGCTGAAACCAAAAATGCCAAAAGGAACGAGAAAAACAAAATGGTTCTGAAAGTAGTACCGAAATGACCGAAATACTCCATTACGTTAAAAACCAAAAAAGCGGACAAGATTACTGCCGCTGAAAAAATGATTCCTTTGATAAGTCGATTGAGGTAATACTTTCTTTTGTATTCTTCAATCCGCATAAGAAGTGTTGCGATGGGCGAAGTAGTCATATTTTTAAGGTTTATACTCGAAGTGAATTAGACGGTATTATTTTGAATCTATCAACTATTGAATTTTATTATGAGTAAAAATAGTGAAGAAATAAACAAACGATTCATTGTAATCAACTACGCTGAATCGTTTGGGAAATATTAGTCAGTAATTTCAAGTAAAACAGGACAATGGTCAGAGTGTTTTGCTTCTGATAAAATAGCTGAACGCACCAAACGTTCTGTAAGACTTTTATCAGCACAATGGTAATCAATTCGCCAACCTAAATTCTTTTGCCTTGCTCCTGCTCTATAACTCCACCAAGTGTATTGATGTGGTTCTGAATTGAAATGTCTGAAAGTATCAACAAAACCATTTTCTAAAAACTTTGTAACCCAAGCTCTTTCTTCTGGTAAGAAGCCCGAACTATTGGCATTTGATTTTGGATTATGAATATCAATCGGCTGATGACAAATATTGTAGTCGCCAGAAATAATTAAGTTCGGAACAGTTTTTTTCAAATCGTCGATATAACCATAAAAGTCATCGAGCCATTGCATTTTAAAATCCTGTCTTTCATCGCCACTTGACCCCGAGGGCATATACACCGACATTAACGAAAAGTTTTCAAAATCAGTACGGAGTACTCTTCCTTCACGGTCGTAAATCTCAATACCGCAACCTAATTCAATATTTTTAGGTTTTACTTTTGTAAAAATAGCAACGCCACTGTAACCCTTCTTTTCAGCAGGAAACCAATAGATATGATAGCCCATATCTTCAAAAATGGCTTTTTCGATTTGGTGGTCTTCTGCTTTTACTTCTTGCAGACAAATCATGTCAGGATTACAAGCACTCAGCCATTCTACAAAACCCTTGTTGATGGCGGCTCTGATACCATTTACATTATAAGTTACGATTTTCATACAAACACTTCTGTTTCAAAATATTCTATTACATGGGCTTTCAAAAGCTTTTCTTGCTCAACAACATTGACAAATGGCAAAGGCTGAACCAATTTCCAGTGTGGCCAGCCGTCTTGGTCTGTACCTTCCAATTCGTAAATACCACTAAAACTTAAAACCTTACAAATAGCAATGTGCATTAAATCTTGCTTTTGTTCTTTGGTAAAAAACTGATGTCCTTTTCCTAATTCTTGTACACCAATCAAGAAAAGTACAGCATTCAAATCGACAGGTTTTTTCCCAATCGTTTGTTCTAATTTATCCAATAAAATGTCCCATCGCTGGGCTAAATTTTCTATTTCCATGTTTTTTAATTGTGATTTAGTGAATCGTGAATGAATAATTTTTAGTAAAGACTTATATTTTAACTCATAAAATCAGTATTCACAACTCCTCATTCAACACTCCCTACTCTCCACTCTGAAGCTCTTCCCAATACTCAACAGCTCTGCGTAAATGCGGAATGACAATCGTTCCACCAATGAGAGTGGCTACCGAAAAAATCTCTTGCATTTCAGCATCAGTTACGCCCAATTCATAACACTTTCCTAAATGGTACTTAATGCAGTCGTCGCAACGTAAAACCATTGAACAAGAAAGCCCCATCATTTCTTTTGTCTTTTCAGACAAAGCTCCTTCTGCATAAGTATTGGTATCGAGATTAAAAATTCTCTTAATTACTTTATTATCAGAAGACAAGATTTTATCATTCATCTTGCTTCTGTACTCATTAAATTCTGAAACTAAACCCATGATTTTTGTTTGTTTGATGTTAAATTGTATGCAAAATACAAAGAAATACTTGTAATAAGTTTCTAACCCTTTTCACAATCGTAGAAATCATGTTCAGGGCATTTATTGACTTAATATTTCCTCGTACTTGTGCCGCTTGCACAGAGCCACTTCAATTGAATGAAGCACTCATTTGTACGAACTGCCGTTTGGATTTACCTAAAACGAATGCACATATAGAAAAAGACATTTTGTTAGAGCAAAAGTTTTTAGGTAAAGTAAATCTAAAACACACTTTAGCCTACTTAAAGTTTGTGAAAGGTGGAAAAGTACAGCATTTAATGCACGAATTGAAATACAAAGGAAACCAAGAAGTTGGTGAAATGTTGGGAAGGTGGTACGGGGCTGAATTAAGAGAAAACGGATTTGCCCAGGAATTTGATTTAATACTTCCCGTGCCTTTGCACAAAAAGAGATTACAGCAAAGAGGCTACAATCAGTCGGATTGTTTTGCAAAAGGTTTAGCAGAAAGCCTAAATATTGAATGGCGAAACGATATTTTAAAAAGAGGAATCGAAACCAGTTCGCAAGTAAATAAAAGTAGATTAGAGCGTTTCAAAAATATGGAAGATGTATTTTCAGTTGAAAAACCAGAACAAATTATCAATCGTAAAATTGTAGTTGTTGATGATACGCTAACCACAGGAGCTACATTAGAGGCTTGTGTGCTGGCACTTCAAGCTTATGAGATAAAAGACGTTTCAATACTAACTTTGGCAAGGGCATAAAAAAAGCGGTAGAATCAATTTCTACCGCTTTTTCTTTGATATTTTATTAACGATTAGTACCTGCTCTAATCATAGCACACCTAAAACCAATCGTTGAAGTAGATGAATCTTGATCTAAGAAACGACGAGTACCCGGTGCTAACCAATAAGCCACATCTGACCATGAACCACCTTTGTAAACTCTTGATTTATTATCTACTAAAGAGTTGTTGTTTTTTCTATCGTAATTCTTAGCATTGTCAAGATAATCGTTTCTACGTATAGGGTTCAAATCGTTGAAGTCTTCGTAAGATAACGGACGGTATAAGTCGAATACCCATTCATTTACGTTACCAGCCATTTGGTATAAACCAAAGTCATTTGGTGGATAACTATAAACTTCGGTAGTAATGATAGCTCCATCATTTGATTTACCAGCGATACCAGCGTAGTCACCACGTCCACGTTTGAAGTTGGCTAACATTGTACCTTTTTTCTTTCCACGAGAAGCTCTCATATTTGGCCCATCCCAAGGATAAATTCTTTGATTGGTTTGGTTTTCGTCTTCGTATTGTGTACCAATCATAGCTTTAGCTGCATATTCCCATTCAGCTTCAGTAGGAAGGCGATAGGCAGGTAATACTTTACCTGATTCAATTTGTAAACGCTGACCAGCCGAATAAGTAATCGCTTTTGCTTCTGCTCCTACTCTTTTGCCTTTTTTACCTTTCTTACCTTTTTGGTTTTTCATGGCAATATCATTATTTACAGCGGCTGTTCTCCAAACGCAGTAATCAGAAGCCTGAACCCAAGATACACCAACAACAGGGTACATACGGAAACCTGGGTAACGTAAGTATTGCTCGACATAATTATCATTAAAAGCTAATTCACCTTTCCAAACGTTGGTATCAGGAAGAGCAGTTTCATAAAATTCTTGAGAAGAATCTTTTTGAATAGCATTTAAGTATTCAAGATAATGAACGTTGGCAATTTCTGTTTCATCCATGTAGAACGATTGAACAGAAACTGTTCTTTCTAAATTATCTCTTGAATTGATAACATCTTCTTCTAAAGCTCCCATCGTAAAACGACCGCCCTCAACCAATACTAAGTTGGGACCAGTAGCCTGACCTTTGAAGGATTTATCTGTTTGAAAACCGCCTTTTTTATTGTAAGCAATACCAGTAGCTGTACTTTTTTTGCCGATTTTTACACTTGTTGACTTTTTAGATTTACAAGAACTTGCCATTGCAAGCACTGCGAATAGAAAAGCCATTGATTTGAGAGACAACTTCATCTGTTAATTAATTTGATTGTCGTGAATAATAATTTTAAATGATTGTTGAGTATCAACTGTAAGTAAGAATGCAATTTACAGAAAAGACTGCAAAGTTATACGAAACTTATAAAATCTGCTGAGATTATGGATGAAGATTCATCAATCTTCTTGAAATTGAGTACATATTACGAATAAAATTCTCAAAAAACTAAGAGAAGCATTGCTTTATACTTTACTCATTTCTTTTAAAATCCATTTTAATTCTTCTATCGAAGTAATTTTATCAAAGTACAACATCAGCTTTCCTTTTACATCTTTTAAAGAACATTTACGTGAGTTTTGTTTTACGTACTCAAGTACTTTTCCAAAAATGGCTGATTTATAATACTTTTCATTCTCAGAGGGAACGAAATAACACTTTAGATTATTATTTTTCAATAATATTTTTTCCATACCTAACGACTCGGCAATCCAACGCACTCTTACAATTTCTATCATGTCTGACATTTGCGGAGGAATTGGCCCAAAACGGTCGATAATCATCGTTTCAAATTTAATTAATTCCTCTTCCGTTTTCATATCATCAAGCTGGGTGTAAAGCGAAAGTCTTTCAGAAATACTTGAAACATATTTTTCTGGAATCAATACTTGTAAGTCTGTTTCTATCTGACAATCAATCTTGAGTTTCTCAGCCGTTTCAGCTAAATCTTGTTCAAATAAAGCTCTGAATTCATTTTCTTTCAATTCTTGAACCGCTTCATCCAAAATCTTGTGATAAAGCTCATAACCCAAATCATTGACGAAACCGCTTTGCTCTGCACCCAATAAATTCCCTGCTCCACGAATATCCAAATCCCGCATCGCTACTTTGAAACCATCACCCAAATCTGAGAATTCCTCTAAAGCACTCAATCTTTTTCGGGCTTCGGTTGTCAATAGTGAAAGTGCTGGCGTCAATAAATAACAGAATGCTTTTTTGTTGGAACGCCCTACTCTACCACGCATTTGGTGTAAATCTGACAGACCAAAATGATTGGCGTGGTTAATCAGAATCGTATTGGCATTCGGAATATCCAACCCTGCTTCGATAATATTAGTAGAAACCAGTACATCGTAATGACCTTCAATAAAATTCATCATGGCTTTTTCTAATTTATCGCCTTCCATTTGTCCATGAGCTACACCCACTTTGGCATCTGGCACCATGCGTAAAATCAGATTAGCAATAGACTCCAACTCTCCTACTCGGTTATGCACAAAGTAAACTTGTCCGCCTCTTTTAAGTTCATAGCTTACAGCATCACGAATAAGTGTTTCACTGAAAATCTGTAATTCAGTAGTAACTGGCTGACGATTTGGCGGAGGTGTTGCGATAATTGATAAATCTCTTGCTCCCATCAAAGAAAAATGAAGTGTTCTTGGAATTGGCGTAGCCGTAAGCGTAAGTGCGTCAATGTTTACACGCATTTCTTTCAAACGGTCTTTTACTTTTACGCCAAATTTCTGTTCTTCATCAATAATCATCAAACCCAAATTCTTGAAAATAACATCTTTGTTCACAATTCTGTGTGTACCAATCAAAATATCAGTTTCGCCAGAAGCTACTCTTTTGAGTGTTTCTTTGATTTGTTTATCAGATTTGAAACGATTGATGTACTCTACTCTACAAGGAAATTTCTCCAGACGGTCACGGAAAGTTCTGAAATGTTGCATTGCCAAAACGGTAGTTGGCACTAAAATCGCCACTTGTTTTGAATCTGCCACAGCTTTGAAAGCCGCACGAATCGCTACTTCCGTTTTGCCAAAACCTACATCTCCACAAACTAATCTGTCCATCGGGTGTGGTTTTTCCATATCCACTTTTACATCGGCTGTGGCTTTTGCTTGGTCTGGTGTATCCTCGTACAAGAATGACGATTCCAGTTCAGCTTGCATAAAAGTATCTTTAGAAAAAGCAAAACCCGGTGCCATTCTACGCTTGGCGTAAAGGGCAATTAATTCCTTGGCAATGTCTTTTACTTGTTTCTTTACTTTCGATTTTCGGTTTTCCCATTCTGGCGAACCTAATTTAGACATCACTGGCGGCCCGCCTTCTTTGCCTGAGTACTTCGCAATTTTGTGAAGTGAATGGATTGAAACCATTAATACATCGTTGTCTTTGTAAATTAAACGAATGGCTTCTTGTTCGGCATCGCC
This sequence comes from Arcicella rigui, assembly GCF_034929435.1. Taxonomy (NCBI): domain Bacteria; kingdom Pseudomonadati; phylum Bacteroidota; class Cytophagia; order Cytophagales; family Flectobacillaceae; genus Arcicella; species Arcicella rigui. Next base: position 115,703 of record NZ_JAYFUM010000020.1, on the reverse strand, counting down.
AACCATTACTCTATCCAAACCCGCAAAACGCCCAATTCCATAGTCAACGTGGGTAACAAAATCGCCTACTTGAAGCGAACGTAATTCTTTCAAAGTCAATGCTTTTGACTTTGAATACTTACTTTTTTCACGGAAACGATGAAAACGGTCGAAAATCTGGTGGTCGGTATAACAAACAATTTTTGATTGCAGGTCGATAAATCCTTCTCTCAACGAAATATTCAAAGCTTGGAAGCGAACATTTGTGTCAATTTCATCAAAAATGGTAGCTAAACGTTCAAGTTGTTTGGGCGAATCGGCAGTAATGATATTGGTGTAATGAAAACCTTGATTTTCACGGAGATTATCGGCCAACCTTTTAAAATCTTTATTAAAAGTTGGTTGTACTTTGGCTTGATAAAGTAATTTTTCTTGGGCAGACTTGAAGTAAAATCTTTTGCCAAATTCAACTGTACCAAATTCTTTAATCAGATTCAGAAAACTTCTGCGAGTTTCAAATAATTGATTCGGTTCAGAAATTACTTTGATGCCACCACTTTTTGCGATGATTTCTTGAAAATTACTTTGTACTTTCTCGAATGATTTTTCGATAATTTCCAACGTCAATTCTACATCTTTGAACCATAAACGAGTATTTTCTGGTAAAAAATGAAAGAAAGGTTCACGAGTTTCCTGAATCAATCGGTTTTGAACATCTGGAATAATATTAATTCTGGAAATGGATTCTACCGAAAGCTGCGATTCAGGGTCGAAAGTTCTGATACTTTCTACTTCATCGCCCCAAAGTTCAATTCGGTAAGGCAAATCGTTGGCATAACTGTACACATCCACAATTCCGCCACGAATTGAATACTGCCCAGCTTCATAAACAAAATCTGTTTTCTCGAAATCATAACTTGCCAATACTTCACCCAAAAAGGCTGTATCTAATTTTTCAGAAACATTTATCGTAAAAGTATTTTTAGAAAGCGAACGCTTGTTAATTACTTTTTCGGAAAGAGCTTCTGGATAAGTAACAATCAAAAAGCCTTCTGAACTGTTGTTGAGCTTGTTTAATACTTCTGCTCGCATCAGTACATTGGCATTGTCGATTTCTTCGTATTGATAAGCTCTTTTGTAGGACATCGGAAAAGATAAAATTCGCTCCTCGCCTACTAAATTTTGTAAATCGTTGATAAAATATGCCGCTTCTTCACGGTCAGAAAGTACAAAAAGATGAGATTGCTTTTCGTCGAGTAAATGCAAAGCAGAAACCACAACGGCATCTAAACTACCAACAAAGCCTTTGATTTGGATATGTGGATAATCTTTGGGTGCTTTAATTTGTTCTGCAATAGTTTGTACAAAACCGTCTTCACGATACAGAGTAAGGAAATCTTTTACGAGCATAATTTTATCTTCAATAACAACAATAGCCACGAACCGCCCGATTCCTAAAAATCTGAGCAATGCGTGGCGAAAAATTCGACTACAAAATTAACCTTAAAAACAGCTATTTGGTTTAATTGGAAATTATTTTGTGTAAAGTGAATTTAAAAATTGAAGTTTCTATTAATTCAAAACCTTGACCAAAAAGCTATTTATTTGACAAGATTTCAATAAAAAACCTCAGAAGGTTAATTCTGAGGTTTAGGAATATTTAAGTTAATCTCTTTTGCTACTCTTTTTCTCTTGTTTTGCCGCTCTTTTTTCCTTTAAGGTTTTGGTCGGTTCTTTTTTTACTTCTTTGATTGAGCCTTTATCTTTTGCCATAATCTTGTATTTTTTTAGTTAAATACAAGTTAGCTTAAATTCATTGATAATCTTGTGATTGATATTCTTTTAATTTTTCAAAATGATTTTCAATGATACTCTTTCCTGGTTATAAGAAACAAAATAGATGAAAATTGAAAAAATTAGCCTACCAACTAAAGCACAAAATTAATTCTTTAAAATCTCAAATTCTACCCTTCTGTTAATTGCTTGATTTTCTGGCGTATCATTAGCTACTTTCGGACGAGTTTTTCCATAACCTTGAGCTTTAATTCGTTCAGGAGTAACGCCTTGTGAGAGTAAATAATTACGAACCACATCAGCACGCTCTTGCGAAAGTCTGTTGTTTACTTCATCCGTACCAACGTTATCGGTGTGACCGCTCACTTCTGAAATTAGTTTTGTATTTGTTTTGAAGAAATTGGCAATTCTATTCAGTTCAGGAAAAGATTCTGGTTTTAAAGCCGCTTTACCGAATTCAAAGAAAATATTGTTCATTTCAACTTTTGTACCTGCTTCGATTGGCTTTACAGTCATGTCTTTGCCATCTACTTCTAAATATTTTCCTGAGATTTTACTTAAATCAATATTTTGTGAAGTACTGATATAGCCGTCAATTTTGGTGCTGATTCCATAATTTTTGCCATAAGGCAACACTACTTTATAAACGCCCGTCACAGGGTCGGGCGTGGCAATACCAAGTTCTTTTCCGTTGGTTAAATCTTCGTAAATGATTTGAGCATTGCTGGGTACTTTTCCAGTTTTTCCATCAATTACTTTTCCAGAAACTAATACAACTGACTCAGATTGATTGGGTAAAGTTCGGGCTGGTCGTTTGTCTTGCGACTTTCGAGTATTGTCGGCAACCATCGGACTGGTTGTGCTGGCAGGTTTGGTATCGGTTGGCGAAACGTTGTCCAATTTAAGCCTAAAAATATCTTTTTTGCCTAAAGTACTATTACCAGATACAAAATAAGCGTAGTCGCCAGCAGCAGAAATCGTGTAATAAGCATCATATTGTTCAGTATTGATAGGTTCGCCGATATTGGTCGGTTCTGACCAGTGAATCCAAGTTTCGTCCAAACGTTTACTTACCCAAATATCATTACTGCCTTTTCCTCCTTCTCTATTGCTCGAAAAATAAAGTGTTTTTCCATCTGGAGCTAAAAAAGGCGTAGTTTCAGTGTAATCAGTATTAAGTTCATCGCCCAAATTGATTACTTCCGACCATCTGCCATCATCTTCCAGAAAAGAAGCGTAAATATCATCTTCGTCAGAGTTTTTCTTTTCAGAAAACGCCATTAATAATACTCTGCCGTCGTTTGAAAGAAAACCGTACTCATTTTTGCCTTTACTGAGTTTTTCGTATTTAGGAATAATTACTTTTTTCGGAATATCCCAACCGTTTTCATTCTTTTTTGCGATAGAAAAACCTCTGGTTTCGTATTGACCGTTTACATAAGCACCTTTCAGTAAAATCGTCTGACCGTCGGGCGAAATACTTAGAATAGAATTATACTGGTCACGATTGAGGCTTTCGGGCATACGCCTTGCGGTTGTCCAAGAACCCATTACATTTTCAGAAAACCAAATATCTTGTGAACCCGCAATTTGCTCTGTACCGTTTTCCCCGAACTTATTCTGAGGATGATTTTTTCTGCCAAAGTAAAGTATTCTACCATCTGGAGCAATCACTGGATTAAGTTCAGAGTATTCCGAATTTACGGTACTACCCAAATTTTCAGGTCTATTTTGTGCCTGAATATGAGGGAGATACAAAATATTAAGAATAGATAAGAAAAGTAAAGGAAGATTTTTCATAGCAATAATTGGCAATCAATGTTTGGTTTTTGAACGAAAAATAGCGGTAAAGATTGTTAAGCTCTTTCGATTCGTTTGCCAATGATTTCGCCTTCGGTATTATCGTTTCTGAGTTTTTCGAGTAAGGAATCAATGTTGTCGTCGATGATTAAAAATTTTGTATTGGCTTCTCTTACAAAACCCTCTGCCGCCATTTTATCAAGCATTTTTAATAAATCATCGTAAAAACCATTAGTATTTAATAATCCAATCGGCATACTGTGCAGTCCAATTTGTCGCCAAGTAAGAATTTCAAAAAGCTCATCAAGCGTACCCCAGCCACCCGGCAAAGCGATGATAGCATCCGCACGGTCTGCCATGAGTTGTTTTCTAACGTGCATTGATTCCACAACAATCGTTTCAGTTAGATTTTTGTGTTGTACTTCCCATGCTTCCATGAAAGAAGGAATAATCCCGATTACTTCACCGCCATTTGCCAAAACAGCGTCTGCGGTTGTTCCCATCAAGCCCGCACTTCCGCCACCGTAAATCAATCTTAAATTTTGTTTAGCAAGTGTCTCTCCTACTTTCTGGGCAGTTTGGTTATAAATCTCATTGTTGCCATAAGACGAACCGCAATAAATTAAAATATTTTTCATGGAAAGAATAATTTGATGATTTGTGTACAAGCAAAGCCTTCCAAGCTTCAGCATTTGCGAATTTACTGAATTTGAAAATAATTATTGGCTTAAACAAAAGCTTGTTGAGATATTAAACTGGAATAAATTTTATTGATTGAGCTTCAAAGCAATCCTTTTTACCCATTTTTTTAAAGAAGTTTCCGCAAAATGGTGAATAGGCGAAACAACAGAAGCCAAAACCACCAAGCAAGCCAAAGTAATAATAGGCGAGCGATTGGCAAATTTGGTAATGGAAGGTTCAAGAATGATATTCAAAAACTCGAAAAGTAACAGTAAAGAAACTACGCCAAGCCATTCTAATATATTCGGATTCACTTTTCGTTTATACAAAACTACACCGAGCATAATCATCGTCAAGATAAATACCGTGATAGCAATGTATTGGATATTTTGCGAGCGTTGGATTTCTTGTTGTTCTTGTGCTTCTCTGAGATGCTCTTGTCGGATAATTTCTTGAAAAGTATAAGCTCCAATTTCTTTAAATTTATCCAAACTATACAGACTATCTTTCGCCATAGTTGTCATGATATGGTACTTTAGAGCAAGCGGTGCATTCGATTTTTGATACACTTGGAAAAGTAATAATGAAGCTTGTTGAATTATCGCATAAGAAGTACTCTTGACTTCTTTCAAAGCCTTTTGGGCAAAATAGATAGTGGAATCTCTTTGCTTAGTTTTCCAATAAATTTTACCCATTTCAATATAAATATCGCCATTGATGGGTATTCTATGAGTACTGTTGAATGCCAAAGCCGATTGAAAATAGCTTTTTGCTAAAGGGATATTACCCATTTTTTCATAGACCTGTCCCATTGCTAAGGCAGTAGCAGCCACACTTCTGATGGAAGTACGTAAGGAAGACTGATAATTTTTGTTCAGATAAAATAGAGCAGAATCTAATTTCCCCAAATCTTTGTACATGAAGCCAATCATTAAATTAATAGGGATTGAATTTTCAGAAATCTTGGCTTTGTGAATGACATCACGAGATTTGAGGAGGTACTGTAAACCCAAATTATAATCCATTTTACCATAAGCCATTCCCAAAGTCATAAAAACTCTTGCTTGTAGGGCTGGGTCGCCGTACTTTTCGCAGATTTCATTGGTTTTTAACAACAATTCAATGGCTTTTCCTTGTTGATTCATTTCAAGTAAAAGCGAACTCAAACTTACACCACAAGTAATTTGTCCTTTAGCATAATTGATTTTCTGAGCCAAACGCAAACCTTCTTGTCCATAAAGATAGGCTTTGTGTGCATCTTGAAAATGATAAGCACGGGTCAGTAAAGACAAAATATTTACTCGATTACTATCTACTTTTTCTACTTTCAAGGCTTTTACTAAACTATCTTTTTGTGGATAGCGACGACTTTCTCTTTGTGAAAACGTCGTAAAAGACCATAAAATAAGCGTAATAAAGCAGTAAAGTGTTCTCATGGATTGCGAATTTGTATTTAAAGTGAATATAATTAAACTTTATTGATATTCACTGTATGCAATCAGCTATTTAATCGAAGACACTCTCTTTTAAGATAAATCAATATTATGAATCGCAATAAAGGAGAAACTCGTTGTAATTCTGTAAATTTATCAGAGATTTATATGAGTGTTAATGCCAACATATCCAACATTATGGAAGCTAAAAGAGTATTATCAAAACCAAATATTTCCCAAAAAGCTTTTTGGGATGTTGATTTTGAAAGAATTGATTTTGAAAAAAATAGCGTTTTTGTAATTGATAAAGTATTTAACTACGGTGTTTTCTCTGACCAATTAGAGCTAATCAGGTTCTATGGTTTTGAACGCATTAAAAATGATATTGTGAAAATCGCTTATTTCAGAAAACCAGTATTTGCTTTTGTAAGTAGTTTTTTTGATTTAGATAAATCACTTTTTAAAGCCTATCAACGAAGGCAAGAGCAACCAAATCATTGGGATTTTTAATAAATATGATGCTTTATACAAATACAGTAGATACAAAGACATTAGATTTACTAAAACGTCTGATGGCTTTACCAGTCTTAGCAAAGTTTGCCTTAGTTGGCGGAACAAATCTGTCTTTACAATTAGGACATAGACTTTCGGTAGATTTAGATATTTTCAGTAATGAAGATTTTATTGCTGATGAAGTATTAGAAACTGTCATTCAAAATTTTTCAAGTTTTGAATTAATTCGCAGTTCTGAAAAGTCTTTTTCTGGAATTCTGGAAAATGTTAAAATAGATATAATTCTTCATAAGTATGATTATTTAGAGTCTGTAAAAGTAATCGACGGAATTAGACTGCTATCTATTCCTGACATTATACCCATGAAGCTAAATGCAATGGCACAAAGAGGAGCAAAAAAGGATTTTTGGGATATAGCAGAACTCCTAAATCACTATTCAATAGAAGAAATGCTTTCTTTTTTTGTAAGAAAGTATAAAAATCATGACTACGGTTATATCATTCACTCTTTGTATTATTTTGATGATGCCGAAATAGAAACAGACCCAATAGATTTAAAAGGAGTTACTTGGCAAGAGGTTAAAGCTAAAATTAAGAAAGCAACCGATGAATTTGTACATAGAAAACTGTGACAATTTATTAGAATAGTCAAGCAATATTTCCTCCCCCAACTTAGAACAACCAAAATTCAAAAAAAACTCAAAGCTCACTTCTCAAAGCTAACTACAACAAACTCTCCAAAGCTTTTTTAACAGTACTGTATTGATATTGAAAATCAGTTTCTAAACTAATTCTTTGATTAAGTATGTAATTGCCTCCTAAAACAATAATGGACATTTCGCCGAAAACTAATTTTAGAGTCCAAGCAGGTACGTTGGGCATAAAAAATGGTCTTTTTAAAATCTCAGCAGAGGTTTTAGTCAGTTCATAATTTGTCACAGGCTTCGGAGCAACAGCATTATAAACGCCATTCATAGATTCGTCTGTGAGAGATTTGATAAATAATTCACATAAATCATCAATATGAATCCAAGATTGATACTGCTTGCCAGTTCCTAAAGCCGCCCCAACCCCAAAACGTACAGGGAGTAATATTTTGGGCAAAGCTCCTCCTTTGGTACTTAGCACAATGCCAATTCTTAATTTACTGGTTCTAATGCCTAAATTCTGAATTTCATCAGCCACAGCTTCCCACTGAGTACAGCATTCGGCTACAAAATCATCGCCAGCAGTGTATTGTTCTGAAATATGTTCTTCGCCAGTATCTGCTCCGTAAAAACCAATACCTGATGCAGAAGTAAATGCTTGAATTTTATGAGGAAGCGTTTGTAAACTTGCAGTAATCAAACGAAGAGATTTTGTGCGACTGTCGATAATTTCTTTTTTTCGTTCCTCAGTCCATTTTTCATCTGCAATGCCAGCACCAGCTAAATGTACTAAGTAGTCAGCTTCAAGTAGTGCCTTTTCGTCAATAATACCATTTTCAATATCCCAATGGTATATTTTTACTTTTCCAGTAGTATTGGTTGGTTTTCGACTCAGGTGCGAAACCGTAAAACCATTGGCTAAAAGTATTTGCGTAAGACGAGTACCAACTAAGCCCGAACCTCCTGTGATGAGTACATTCATAAAGCATCAATGTTTGATTGTTTCAGTATAACCTCGAAAAAGTAAATAGAGTTTTGAAGAAAGCGACGCAAAACAAATATTTGAACAATATTGTAAAAATTATCTATCTTCGATTTTACAATAAAGATTGACTAAAGACAAAAACGCTCGTCAATAACCCTAAATAATAGCATGAATCTTCTATTTAAAAAATTTTTACCAATGCTTGATGTTTTTGGTTTCTTTGAAAGAGACCCATTTGGCAATTCGATGTTTGTTAAAAGAATTATTATGATTGTCTTAGGTTGGGTTACTTATTCCCGACTCAGAGGAATCAATAAAACACGTATCAGCGGTACAGAACATTTGGAAGATTTACCTTGTAGAGGAGTACTTTTTTTATCGAATCATCAGACATACTTCATGGATGTAATATGTCTTTATCATATTTTCTTTAGTGTAAAATGGGGTTTTAGAAACTCAATCAATTTCCCGATTTATTTATTCGCTCCAAGGTCAAGAGTATTTTATGTGGCTGCTTCCGAAACCATGAAAGAAGGCGGTTTAATTCCAAAGATTTTCTCACAAGCAGGTGCAATTTTGGTGAATCGCTCGTGGCGTGAGAAAGGAAAGAATGTAAAAAAAGAAGTAGATACTTCGGCAGAAGATAAAGTTGGGAAAGGTCTTGACTATGGTTGGGTTGTGAGTTTTCCACAAGGTACAACTACGCCTTATGCCCCACTCCGAAAAGGCACAGCACATTTTATCAAAACACACAACCCAATCGTTGTACCAGTAGTAATTAATGGTTTTAGAAGAGCTTTTGATAAAAAAGGGTTACGATTCAAAAAAAGAAATACGACGCTCTCGGTTACTTTCAAAAAACCAATTCGTTTTGACCCTGCGATGCCTGCGGAGGAAATCATGGAGATTTTGAGAGACCAAATCGAACAAAAAATACCTGTTAAACAGTTAGTTTGGCTAAGAGACCAAGAAGAAGTATAAAACCAAAATTATGTTGAATAAAACACGAGGTATTGTAATCAATTACATTCGTTACCGAGAAACCTCTGTAATCGTGAATATTTTCACCGAAGAATTTGGCATACAGACTTATATTGAAAATGGTGTACGAAGTGCAAAATCAAAAAATAAAATTGCTCTTTTTCAACCGCTTACTTTGTTGGATTTGGTGATTTATCAGAAAGGGAAAAATACAGCAGCCAATAAACAGATTCATCGTATTGCCGAAGTCAAATGCAATACGCCTTTTCACACTTTGCCTTATGATATTTACAAATCGTCAATCGCTCTTTTTATCACAGAAGTACTCGGAAAATCACTGAAAGAAGAAACGGGGAATCACCATTTGTTTGAGTTTTTGCATAATTCAATCATTTGGCTGGATGAAGTAGAAGAACATTTTGAGAATTTCCATTTGCAATTTCTCTTACAACTGGGTGCTTTTCTGGGTTTTTCTCCCGAAAATGCCCATGAAATTTCCCATGAATTAAGTCTTCATAATTTACCTGTACTAAGTAAAACGCTTGAAAACCAATTAGATATTTTACTGAATACTCCTTATCATCAATCGCCACGAATTGATAGAAATAGCCGAAATCAATTATTAGAATCTATCATTTTATTTTACAGACTTCACATTGATACTTTGGGCGAAATAAAATCTTTGGCTGTGTTGAAAGAAGTGATGAAAGGGTAAATAGATATGAGTTATGAATTATGAGATATGAATTTTCTTTAGCGAGCGAATTTATTCGCTCGCTAAAAAAACTTAACAATTTTCTCCATCAATATCACAAACATCGCCCGAAACAGCTTGTACTTGTTTTTCTTGAAGAAGTTCTTGAAAAATTTGTGAAAATACTTCCGAAGGTTGAGCTCCAGAAACAGCATATTTTTTATCAAAAATAAAGAACGGAACACCTGAAATTCCTTGCTGACGGAAATAGTGCATTTCTTCTTTTACTTCATCAGAACCTTCGTCGGAGTGCAAAATGTCTATTGTTTTTTCGGCTGTCCAACCAAACTGACTCATCAAATCAACAATATTCTGTTCAATCGTCAAGTCGATTCTATCTACAAAATAGGCTTTCATCAAGGCTTCTTTTACGGCTGCTTGGATGTTTTCGTGCAAAGCAATCGTTAGAATTCTGTGAAAAACAAAAGTATTGATAGATTTTGGTAGATTTTCAAAGTCAAAATCTAACCCTACCGTTTCGGCAGCTTGTTCTACTTGGCGGAATTTCTGCGAAAAACCTGCTCCAAAGCGGTTTTCCATATAAGATTGAAAATCTACTCCTTCAGTTGGTACTGATGGGTCGAGTTGGAAAGGATGATAGATAACTTGCAGATTACAAGAACTTTGTGTATCTTCAATAGCTTTTTCTAATCTACGCTTTCCGATATAACACCACGGACACACGATGTCCGAAACTACATCAATTCTAATGGTTGGTTTTGTGTTCATTGTTTTTAAAAAAGATAAATTCTTGAAAGTTTCCCAAAACAAAATGAATAGAATTTGGATTTATTCATTGTTCATAAAGTAAAAATACTGCTACATAATAATCTCAATATTTTTCTTGTTTTGGTGCAAACGTTGTATGATTTTTTTACGTACATAGTTAAAACGGCATTTTAGTTTTGAAAATTCAATATTTTAAGATTAAAGAGAGAAATCTAAAAATCAGTACTTTATATATTTCAAGTTTTAAAACCATTACGTTATGAAAAAAATCTATCTTTTTGTTGTGGTTGCACTTGTTGCTTTAGTTTCTTGTAATCGAAATAGTTTTCAAATCGGTTCAGCTTGTCATCGAGAAATTGAAGACGAAGTGTTCAAGCCAAATTATCAATCCTTCACTACCATCGAAAAGCAATTTACAGTAGTTGACTCTTCTTATAAGTTTCAAGCTGTAATTGACGAAATCGACAACCAAATGAAATTACGGGGTTATCAAGACTCCAAGGAACGTCCTAATCTGATTGTATTCTATGCTCTTTTCCCCAACGACGTAAGTTTATCAATACTCCAACGTACTTTCAGAGGTTTAGGAAAAGAAAGCATGAATGAAGAACTCCGCAGAATAAAACTCAGAAAAGGAACTTTACTTTTACAGTTTGTGGAAAACGACAGCAATCGACCAATTTGGATGGGATACGCCGCTGGACTTGCCACTCCACAAACCAATGTAATTGACGAACGAGCTTTACGAATAGCTACCCGTCAGATTTTCGATAATTATAAAATTTTTGCCAAAGATTACTTAGCTGGAAAACCTACGGTTTCGCAGGTATTAGCTTTAAAATAAACAAAAGCCCTTATCCAAATTCGGATAAGGGCTTTTGTTTATTGTGAAAAAACGGATGAATAGAAGCGTTAAAAGCTAATCACCATTTACTAATAACTAAGAGTAAGTAAGCATAGTAATCAAATCCTTGTGTTGTGGAAAAATGGCAAGTAATTCTTCTCTACTTTTCATTTCAAAATCATCAAAGTCAAAACCTGGTGCAACCGTACAGCCAACTAATGAATAAGTATCAGCTTCCGTGGGTTTAGAACCGAACCATTTGCCAGCCGAAACTACGGCTTGAAATACTTCACCATTTTCGGGATTATTTCCCAATTTGATGATTTCCAAATTGCCATCTTCATCTAAAACATAAATATTCAAAGGACAACCCGCATAAAAATGCCACATTTCGTCAGAAGCAATGCGATGAAGTGCTGAAATATGGTGGCTTTCGAGAAGAAAATATATGCCTGTTGAAAAACTTCTATCACCCGAAAAACGCTTGGGTAAGGCAGATTTTGAAATCTTTTCCGACGAACGATAGGTTTCCGCAAAATATCCACCTTCGGGATGTTTTTGCATTTGGTAATTTTCAATCCAGAATTGAGCAGGTTTTTGGCTTGGCATTGGCGAAAGTATTTAGACAAGTTGATGAAAAAGACTCTACGAACGACTTTTTTTCAAAAATATTTTAAAATTTTCAAAAAAAATGCAACAATTCATTTTCTGTCTGTGTCATTGGTTTGAATTTAAGTTATTGGTTGTCAGAAGATGAAAACTTTTTAACTTGAAGGTTAAAAGTTTAAACTCAATAAAACCTCAGCCACTAACACTGGAACAAACACTTTACATAGACAAACATTTACCACTCGTAGAGGCTTGCCGTAGGGGCGACCGTAAGGCTCAGTACGAGATTTATAGGCTTTATGCAAAGGCTATGTTCAATGTTGCTGTCAGAATTGTGAATAATACAGGCGAAGCCGAAGATGTTTTGCAAGATGCGTTTTTAGATGCTTTTCAAAAAATTCATGATTTCCGACAGAGCAGTACATTTGGTGCATGGTTGAAACAAATTGTGATTAATCGAGCTTTGAATCACCTCCGAAATCGAAAAGTACAATTCATTGATATTGAAGACGCCCCCGAAGTAGCCAATGAAGAAACTTACGATGAAGAAGGAATAGAATTGGACATTCAAAGAGTACAAAATGCTATCCAACAATTACCTGATGGCTTTAGAACAGTAATTTGCTTGTATTTATTAGAAGGCTACGACCACGAGGAAATAGCCGAAATTATGGGCGTTGCTGAATCTACTTCTCGCACACAATACATCAGGGCTAAAAAGCGATTGTTGGAGATTTTAAAAAAATAAATACCAACCACTTTTTTCATGAAAGAGTTTGGATAAAAGATTATGAAAAAAACAAAAATTGAAAGATTTATTCGTGACAATCGAGAAAACTTTGACCAATTTGAAGTACCAGCTGGTTTGTGGGACAAAATTGACAATAGTTTGGGGCGTTTAGATACTTTCCCGGGAGAAACGCCTGTTGAGAAGCCCAAAAATATCATTGTTTTCAGACAAAAGTATTGGGCAATGGCTGCAAGTGTTGCTTTATTGATAGGTTGTTTTTTTGTCTATAATCATACTTCAAAAACGGAGAATACCGATAAAATTATCGCCAAAGTAAGCCCTGAATTTGGTGATAGAATGATTCAGTATGCCAGTTTGATAGAAACAAAACGAGAAGAAATCAAAGAAATAGAAACACAAAATCCAGTTTTATACAAAGAATTTGCCTCTGAAATAGAAAATCTCAATCAAGATTATCAAAATCTGAAAGCAGAATTGCCCAAAACGCCCAATCAGGAAGAATTAGTAAAAGCGATGATTCAGAATTTACAAGTACAGCTTGATATTTTGAATAGACAATTGTCTATTATCCAGAAGATTAAGGACTATCAGAAAAATCCGATGAAGAGTGTTTAAATTTTTAATTGACAAAAACATGAAAACGATAATAAATATATTGATTGTCTGTGTGTTAGCTTTCAACGGAGCTTTTGCACAAAACAGTGTAACAATTATTAGTAAAAGCGATTCCACAGAACACGATGATTTGAAAAATCATTTGAGAGCAAGTATTGAAATTACCAAACAAATAACCACTCGTGCAGTTCAGGAAGCTACAAGAGCTATCAAAAACTTTGAAATGCCTCCAATGCCACCGATGCCGCCATTACCGCCCAACTGTTGCACTGACGAAATTTCCGTTCAAGAAAACGCACCCGTTGAAAAAAAGAAGGTAATTACGAAAGTTTTTCCAGTTGATGCCAAAAATTATTTGAGTATTATCAATCAACATGGAGACGTGAAAGTAGAGTTGTGGAATAAAAATGAAATTAAAGTGGACATAACGATTACGGGCTATGGTAAGACCGAAGCACAAGTACAGTCGTTAATTGATAATGTAGAAATAGTTGAAAGGAAAGAAGGTGATAAAATAGCCCTCAGAACACTTATTGATACTGACGAATCAGCCAGCAATGGTCGTTGGAGTTGGACAAACAGTTTTACCAACAGCTTTACCAATAGTTTTACTTGGAATGGTAGTAGTAGCAGTACGAATTCAAGTAAAAAAACGAGTGAAAAACGTGGCGTAGAAATTAATTATGCGATTTTTATGCCTAAAAACAATTCGCTTACAGTTTCAAATAAGTACGGGAAAACCAATATTCCACAGTTTTCAGCTCCATTGAAAGTAACTTCAAGTTATGGTAGTTTTAATTCTGATAGACTTTCGGGAGGAGATAAAGACATTTTCGTTCAGTACGGTTCGAGCAATATCAAGCAAATGGATGATGGCGATTTACACGTAGCTTATTCAAAACTCAATATTGAAAAAGCCGACAATCTGAAATTGACAAATAATTATGGTTCGGTTGTGTTGGATGACATCAACAATCTTGACGGAATTATACAGTATTCAAGCGGAAAAATTGGTAAAATCAATCAATCGGGCAAATTATCCATTAGTTATTCAGATGGCGTTCAGCTTTCAGAACTTTCAAAAACTTTGAAAACTTTGGATATTCGTTCTAATTATACTGCTGTAAAATTACCTGTAAATGGCGATTGTAATGCAGATTTTGAAGTAACAACTACTTATGCCAACTTCAAGTATCCAGAAGGAAAATGTACGCTCACAGTAAACCCTGACGAAGACGAAGATGCAGACCGCAGAGGCGGACTCGTCGTCCCAACAAAGGTTTACAAAGGGAAAATTGGAAAAGGCTCGTCCACAAAGATTACGATCAAGACCAATTACGCAGGCGTAAAATTCATAGAAAAATAAAAGTAAAAAAGCCTAACAGTAAAACTTCTCTGTTAGGCTTTTTTTATGTCAAAAAATCTCAAATCAACTTTTAAGTGATTCAGTAATTGTCTTGTTCTTTCTGGTCGAGCATCTGTGATAAATACTTGTTCAAAAGTACCGTCAATCATCATTGTTATTAATTGCTGGATTCGGCGGTCGTCGAGTTTATCAAAAATATCATCCAACAATAAAATGGGTGGAAACCCTTTTGTTTTCGTAAGCATTTCAAACTGAGCTAATTTTAGGGCAATTACAAAAGACTTTTGTTGCCCTTGCGAGCCAAATTTACGGAGGGTAAAACCGTTAATTTCAAAAATAAAATCATCTTTGTGGCTTCCCATGGTGGTTCTTTGTGCAGCCAAATCTCTTACTCTATTTCTTCTGAAAATAAGGTTAAAGTTTTCGTTACTCATTTCAGACTCATACAACATTTCCACATTTTCACGGGCATCCGACAATACTTCATAATGTTTCTTGAAAATGGGCAGAAACTTTTCGGTAAACGCTTGACGAGCTTGATAAATTTTTAGGGCAATTTCTACCAAAGGGTCGGTATAAATATCTAAAAGTAGGTCGTCCACATAATTTCTTTCCGCAAATTGTTTCAGCAAAGAGTTTCTTTGAAGTAAGAGTCGATTGTATTGCAGGAGATTCTCTAAGTATTCAGCATCTAATTGCGACATTACACCGTCAAAAAACTTTCTTCTTTCTTCGCTTCCGTCACGAATAATGTCTGTATCATTCGGTGAAAGTAAAACCACAGGAAATTTCCCGATATGTTCTGAAAGTTTTTCGTAAGCTTTTTTATCATGTAACACAGCTTTTTTTTGACCTTTCTGAAGAGCAATCGTAATCAAAGTCGTTTTTTCTTGTTCAAAACTCCCTTCAATCATCATAAAGTCTGCATCATGATTAATACTTAGAGCATCTTGATTTGATATTGAACTTTTGGTAAGAGCTAAAAAATAAATGGCATCCAACAAATTAGTTTTTCCCGTTCCATTCTCCCCTACTATACAATTCACCCGAGGCGAAAACTCGAAAGAATCGTAATCGTAACTCTTGAAATTGGTCAAACTAAGTTTTTGTAAATACATGAAAAAGAATAAAAAAGGGATGTAATTGAAAAATTGAAGGAAAATTTCTGTAAAACCTAAATTTAAGCTTCAACGAATAATGCAAAATACTTTGTACGTTCTTTGTTTTGTACTAATTTCGTAGTGCAAATTAAAGACTGTTTGATGGGATTGCAAATCACAGGCAGTTTACAATCGGATTTATGTCCGAATAAGCGGTGTCAAAGTGAGATTAATACTTTCACTATTCACAAATCACTCATTCATAATTGTAGAAAATGGCAAATAAAGCTGAAAACAAAGTAAAATACTCGAAGGAGACCTATATGTACTGGTACGAATCGATGGTACTTCAACGCAAATTTGAAGAGCGTGCTGGTCAGTTGTATGGACAACAAAAAATAAAAGGTTTTTGTCACCTTTACATCGGGCAAGAAGCTTGTTCATCAGGAGCAAGATCTGCTTTGAAAGAAGGCGATAAGTATATCACAGCCTATCGTGACCACGGTATTCCTTTAGCTTTAGGCTCTGACCCTAATACCATCATGGCTGAGTTGTACGGAAAAGCAACAGGTATTTCAAAAGGAAAAGGCGGTTCAATGCACATCTTTGATAAATCTGTTGGTTTTGTTGGTGGCCACGGAATTGTAGGGGCTCAGATTCCTTTGGGAGCAGGTTTGGCATTTGCTGAAAAATATAATAAAACAGGCAACGTAGCTATCTGTTATTTCGGTGATGGTGCTGTTCGTCAAGGAGCTTTACACGAAGCTTTCAATATGGCGATGACTTGGAAACTTCCAGCCATTTTCGTTGTAGAAAACAATGGTTATGCAATGGGTACTTCGGTTTCTCGTACTTCAAACGTTACAGACCTTTATACCATTGGCGAAGCTTATGATATGCCATCTGAGCCAGTTGATGCGATGAGTGTTGAAGCAGTACACGAAGCAGTTTCTCGTGCAGCAGCACGTGCAAGAGCTGGCGAAGGACCAACTTTCTTAGAATTCAAAACGTATCGTTATAGAGGACACTCAATGTCTGACCCTCAGAAATATCGTACAAAAGAAGAGGTTGAAGCATACAAAATGCGTGACCCAATCGAACAAGTAAAGAAAACGATATTAGACAATGGCGTTGCTACTGAAGAAGACTTAGCTGCTATTGATGCTGCTATTAAAGTAAGAGTAGAAGCTTCAGTAAAATTTGCAGAAGAGTCTCCATGGCCAGACCCATCGGAAATTTTCACAGATGTTTATGTAGAAGAATATCCATTCCCAGTAGAATAGGAAAAAATAATGAATAAAAAAGCCGTTCCAATTTTGTTTGGGACGGCTTTTTTAGTTTATCCAGTCGAATGATACTTTATCATGTTCTGGATGAGCGACTTCTGGCGATTTTTTCTGATGCCCATATTTGCGTTGAGCATTTCTTTTACTTTGAAAATCTCTCCAGTCATTTCGCTGAAAGATAGCGATGCTTGGTCTCATGTTATTGTTGTTTAAATGTTTAAAACGATACAAAGGTTTAAATTTTAACACTAAAATGTGCTTAAATCAGATTAAATGATGATTAATAAATCTTTGCATCAATTTATAGAAAGAACAAAAATGAGGCTAAAAAATTTCCAACAGAGAGAAAAAAATAACCCTTAACAATTGAAATAAATCAATTATTAAGGGTTAAACGCTTTTAATGAGATAACCTTGGTTATTTTATCATTAATTAAGCAGGAAGAACTTCTACATAAGAACGTCCTTTAAAACCTTTTTTGAAGTGAACAGTACCGTCAATCAAAGCAAATAAAGTATGATCTTTACCAAGACCTACATTTTGACCAGGATTGTGTGCTGTACCTCTTTGACGAACAATAATGTTCCCTGAAATTGCGGGCTGACCACCGAAGATTTTGATACCAAGACGCTTACTATGCGACTCACGACCGTTTTTCGAACTACCCGCACCTTTTTTGTGTGCCATTGTTTTGTTAGTTTATCGATTTAACGTTTTAATTTCTTCTCTCGAATAAAATTAATCATTAAATACTAAAATGAGATTCCTTCGATTAAAACTTTAGTTAAATTCTGACGGTGACCGTTCTGTTTTTGGTATCCTTTACGACGTTTCTTTTTGAAAACGATAACTTTTTCTCCACGAACGTGAGCTAAAATTTTACCAGTTACAGTAGCACCTGCTACAGTTGGAGCACCAACTTTGATGTCTCCGTCATTATCGACAAGAAGAACCTTATCGAAAACCAGTGCAGCGCCTTCCTCGCCCGCCAAACGGTGGGTGTAGAGGAAAAGGTCTTTCTCAACTTTAAATTGCTGACCAGCGATTTCTACGATTGCGTACATTTTATTATTAGTTATAATTTTATTGGGTCGCAAAGATAAACATTTTGTTTTGAAAATTGAAACGAAGTTTATATATTTATTATAAAATATTCATAATAAGGATTTATTTAACAAGTTTCATAATAATCTATCTATAAGTAAGTTATGAATTTATTAACCTTTGCTTAGTGATGTTTTTGAATTTAAGCATAAAGGATAGACGCTGTTGAACTTAATTTATTTTAAACTTTGTTTGGGTAGAGCATTATTGATTAATCTTTTAGCAAAAACAAAAATGTGTAGTACTGCATCTCCATTCCGCTTGGCACTCTTTGTGTTGATGTATTTTTGTACAACAATAACGCCTTCTTTTTCACAAGATAAAAAGATAGAAGTAGTAAAATTTGAGCATTTACAAAAAAACTTAAATCGTTTGTCTGATACAACTTATGTTGTTCATTTCTGGGCAACATGGTGTCGTTCGTGTATAGAGGAAATGCCTACTTTTGAACAACTAAGAAAAGAGTATAGCACAAAAAAGATGAAATTTTTGTTTGTAAGTTTAGACTTCCCAAGCGACATCGCCAATAAAGTAAAACCATATTTGATTAAGAACAATATTAATACCCAAGTACTGTTGTTGGATGAACCAGATTATAATGCTTGGATAGATTTGGTAGATAAAGAGTGGTCTGGCACAATTCCTGCAACGTTATTATTAAATACAACCATGCGAAAGCGTAAGTTTTTCACAGGGAATGTAAAATTGCAGGAGTTTACAGAAGAATTAAAAATGATGTGTCCTGTAACCATACAGAATTGAACAAGATTTACCTGATTTTATGCTTAAATTCGTATAAATGTTTCAACATAATGTTCAGAGAATTACTTCTAAATAAGGTCAATAAATAGAATATCATGAAAAAATTAACACAAAAAATAAAGCCTATCTACACATTAGGATTTTTGTTGATAGGACTCTCTTTCCTCTTTGCATTTAAGAGCGATAAGAATGGCGTAGCCGATAAAGGTTATGCAATCGGAGATGTTGTAGCCGATTTTAAATTGAAAAGCACATCAGGCAAGTATGTTTCTATGGCTGATAACCGTTTGGCTAAAGGATACATCATTGTTTTTATGTGTAACCATTGTCCATTTTCAAAAGCTTATGAAAGTAGAATCATGGCTTTAGATAGAAAGTTTGCTTATTTGGGTTATCCAGTATTAGCTATTAACCCAAACGACCCAAATGCTTACGAAGAAGATTCTTTCGAGAATATGCAAGCAATTGCGAAAGCGAAAGGATATAGCTTTTCTTATCTTCAAGACGAAAGCCAAGCTACTGCACGTGCTTTTGGGGCTTCAAGAACACCTTCGGTTTATGTAGTGAAGAAAGAAGGAGACAAATTTATTTTGCAATACATTGGTGGAATTGATGATAATACGCAAGACCCCAACAGTGTTACAAAACGTTATGTAGAAGATGCAGTGAGTAATCTTTTGGCAGGAAAGCCAGTAGTAGGTAATTTTACTAAAACAGTTGGTTGTGCCATTAAGTGGAAAGATGCTTAGGTATGAGTGCTGAATTGTGAACGGTTCGCCGTAGCGATGTTGAGTTGTAAATGTAAAATGTTGAATTTCAAAATATTACAATATTTTAAAATCTAAGATAATGTTGTAAGAGTACTTATTAATTAGGTTTAAAAATTTAGCTTCACAAAAAAAGGTTTCCAGATGTCTGGAAACCTTTTTTTGTGAAATCTATGATTGATTTACTTTTCAGCATTAATATCAACTAAAGCAAATAATGCTTTACCCTTAGTATCTGGATTAGTGAAAACAAAATAGAGATTATGAGTACCTACATTGGCTGTATTCACTGCGATTTTCAAAGGACTGTTTGAGCTTTTGCTTACTTCACCCGAACCAATCAATTGTCCATTTGGTGAATCTAAACGTACTTCAATCTTCCCTCCTACTGTGCGGTCGTCTGATGCAATAGCATTTACTGCAAAGCTATTAATACTTGTTAAATCAATTTGATTGAAAGCAATATAACCTTTGTCTGCCACAGCTACTACGATTTCACCTAAGCCATTTACGCTATGTTTTACAGTTGCTTTCTGTGAGTCATACGAATTTGCTTTGATTTTTGGGCTACGCAATGAAAGCGTCGATGAGCCTGTCATTGTGCCTAAATTATTTGCTCCTTTATCGGTATAACTTGCCGAGAAAATATAAGTACCAGCTTTGCCATTGTCTTTGGTAAGGTATTCGCCTTTTACAGGTTTACTTGCTTTCTTGTCGTCTGCCAAAGAGAAAATGTATTTAATCATTTCTTTTGCATCTTCTTTTGATAATTGTGGGTGAGCCGCCATCACTTGTTCGCCCCAAACACCACCACCACCTTTGATGATTTTGTCAGAAAGTTTACCTTCAATTTCAAATTGTCCTCTATATTTTTTGGCTACGTCTCTATAACTTGGGCCAATAGATTTTTTATCAACAGCATGGCAAGATTTACAGTCAGAAAGTTCAATTAAACGTTTTCCTGCCGAAACACTCAAATTAGCTTGATGTCCTTGTGCGATTACTGTTTTATCAAATCCTTCTAAATAATCAATATTTACTTGTACATCTTCTGCTTTGATTTTTTTATTTGCCAAGGAGCCATCTTCTTTATCAGCAACCTTTACTTCATAGGCTACTTTCTCATCGTTCCAATAAAAAGTTTTATTGCCTTTGATTACCAAATCAACTTTTGGAACATCGTTTCCAACTTTTATTTCTAAAGAAGTAGTGGTTACATTACCTGCCACGTCTGTTACTTTCAAGATTGGCGTATAAATACCCGCTTTTGTGAAAGTAAATGTTGGGTTTGGTAAATTACTTTTTGCAGCCCCTTTCGCAAAAGTCCATTCGTACTTCAATACATCGTTTTCATAGTCCATCGTTCCAGCCGACGAGAAGTTTACTTTCAGTGGTAAAGCTCCTGCTTTTTTATCGGCATTCGCCACTACAACGGGTGTACGATTTCCTGCATTGAAAGTAATATGTATCAATCGAGCATCATCATTTTGAGCAAACCAGTTTTGTCCGTACTCCAAAATGTACAGAGAACCATCTTTGGCAAATTGCATATCAATCGGATGACTGAATTTTGTATTAGGCATAAAACGCTCCATTGATACAAAATCGCCGTTAGGCTTCATCGTCACGATATTAATCCAGTCACGCATCCAGTCGTAAGCAAAGAATTTCCCATCTAAATATTTAGGGAATTTCACTTTAGAATTTGCGTCAAAATCATCAAAATAATATACTGGCCCACCCATCGCATTACGTCCGCCTTTGCCAACAATTTCACCAAATTCAGGAGAATCTGCATAAGGATAGTAAATAAATGCTTTTTGTGCTGGCGGTAATTCACGTAAGCCTGTGTTGTGTGGCGAATCGTTGATTGGATGTGCTGGGTCAAATTTTGCCCAAGTACTGTCTTTGGCAAAATCTCTTTGATTATAAGCTCTGTTATCTGCTACAAAAAGAGGCCAACCAAAATAACCTGCTTTGCGTGCTTGATTTACTTCATCATGTCCACGTGGGCCATATTTGGGTGAATTTTCGCCTGCATCTGGTCCAACTTCTCCCCAATACAAAAATCCTGTTCTTTGGTCAACCGAAATTCTGTAAGGGTTTCTGTTTCCCATTACATAAATTTCTGGACGAGTTTTTTCTGTACCAACAGGGAATAAGTTTCCTTCTGGAATTGTATATGAGCCATCTGCCGTAGGCTTGATTCTCATAATTTTTCCTCTTAAATCGTTGGTATTAGAAGAAGTATAGCGAGCATCCCAACCCGAACGGCCCGGCTTGTTATCTATGGGAGCAAAACCTTCTGAAGCAAAAGGGTTGGTATCGTCGCCCGTTGAAAGAAACATATTTCCTTTGCTATCCCAAGCGATAGAGCCACCCGTATGGCAGCATTCTGTGCGTTTTACAGGTACTCGTAACACTACTTTTTCGGTATTGAATAAAAGTGTATCATTCACATCGTCATACACAAAACGAGATAAACGGTTGGCAGTATCCGCTCCTACTTTTCCCACCGATGGCGAGTAATACAAGTAAATCCATTTATTTTTATTGAAATCTGGGTCGATATTTACACCCATCAAACCGTATTCAAATTTTGTATAAACGCTTAAATCAGCTACTACTTTTGTCGATTTTTTCTTTGGATTATATACTTTCAAAAGTCCTTTTCTTTCTCCGAAAATGATTTTTCCATTATCCAATACTACTAACTCAGTCGGTTCATCTAATTTTTCATCTAAAACGGTTCTGATAAAACGGTTTTCTTCTGGAGGCAAAACACTCTTTACTTTAGAGTAGTCTAAGGCTGGCCCAGAAGCTGCCCATTGTAAACCGCCCAAAATGTGTTTAAGTGGAATTTCTTCTGAAAAGGTTTCGTTGGTATGTCCCCAGTTGGTGTAAAATGCTCTACCGCCATCAAATTCATGATACCAAGCCATTGGGTGAAAATCGCCCATTTGACCTTCTTTGTATGAATTTTCATCTACCGTAAACAATACTTTTACATCAGGATTGAAGTTTTTGTAGCTGTAAAATTCATCTTTACGCTCCAAGGTTTCAGGCATAAAGTTGGTAGAAATATGAGTACGGTCTTTGATGATAAATTTACCATTTTGCACGTTTGACACATTTTTACCGGGATGCCCGTTGAAGTAGCCTCCTACCAATTTGCCATACCAAGCCCAGTCGTACTCGGTATCTGCGGCGGCGTGGATACCCAAAAATGCTCCGCCAGCTTGAATGTAGCGTTCAAAAGCAATTTGTTGAGGTTCGCTTAGTACATTGCCCGTTGTGCTGTTAAAAACAACAACGCTATACTTTTTTAGGTTTGTTTCGTTGAAATTGTTGGCATTTTCGGTGGTATCTACTTCAAAACCATTGTCAATTCCCATTTGCTGAATAGCCTTTGAACAATATGGAATGGAAGAATGACGAAAGCCTGCCGTTTTAGAGAAGATAAGTACTCTTTTGCCTTTTAGGGGATTGCTTGTTTGGGAGAATAAAGCGTTATTACAAAAGCATAATAACGCTATGAATGCCAAAATTTTCGGTTTCATAAGTAACATTAAAAGTAAGACTCTGTTTTTGAAAGAAATATATCATCAATAGCGAACGCTACTATTCAATAAAGATAAATTTTTATTGAAAATATACTGTCTTACTTTATATGGAACTGAACCTAAAAGTGAATGGCGTGGTCGGGGCTAACGACGTCTCCACGCCAGATTTTTTGCGATGTCCAAGCCTGTGCAGGACTTGTCCAAAATTCATGCGTTTCTGAAAGACCCAAGGGAAGAAGTACCGCCGAACATAAATAAGAGCTTCCAGTAGCCAAGTAATCCTCAAGAATACTTGGTTGAAAACCATATAAACCGGGGCGAAGCCAGCCGTTTTTATCGAAAGTATCTTTATGTTCTGTCGTTTTTCGCATGACTGCCGTTAGGGCTTCCCTTACTTGTCCGTAGCTTAGTTCTTGAGGTAAAGAAGTTTGAAAAGCAGTATTGGCTAAGTGATGAAAACAGCCAGCACGATAGCCCAACGAACGTCCGTAGGCTGTGAAACTGCCATCGCTATGAATCATTCTTTCTTGAATGATGGCATAACGGCGAAATATTTTTTCAGTATTTTGTTGAAAATGCTTGTATTCTGAATGTTTGGGAACTGTAATTCTTAAAATTTCAAAAAGGAAAGGTTGGATAACAATAGAGTTGTAATAGTCCCAATGAAATTCTGGGCCGTCGCCAAAAGCTCCGTCGCCTTTATACCACTGTTCATGTTGGCGAATGGCATAATCCAAACGCATTTTATCGTACTCTTCGCCAATACTCAAGAAAAAGGCTTCAATCATGCCCGAAAAAAGTAACCAATTATTAAAACCGGGTTTGATTTTGCGAGATAATTTGAAGGCTTGAATGATATTTTGGCGTAATTGAGCATCTGCTTTCTCCCAAATTTTTGGACAACGGATTAATCCTAAAGCCAAAAATGCGGCATCAACTAAAGGTTGTGAGGGAACATCCCACGGCATATAGTCTTTTGCTTTTGGGTTTACGGCATTAGACAAACCTTCTAAAGTAAGTTTTAGGTACTTTTCTCGAAGGTTTTTTTCAAAGGCATTTCCACCGTCGGACTGCAACCACGGGGAAATGCCAGTGATTAATCTTCCGAAACCTTCTAAAGTATTACAAAAAGCATGAGTTTCCATCCCAACTTTTGTGCCTTCGATGGGCATTTTACTTTTGAGCTCATCTTTGGCGAGATGAGTCAAAATGGGTTCTGAGAGTTTTTGGAGATAATTCACCCAAAATTCTCTGGTATTCTCAAGATTTGTAAACGTATTTTCTGGAGTACTCTTTGCCTGCACTACCGTAGGAGCAAACAAAGAAAGTCCAAAACCTTTTAGAAAATTTCTTCTGAACATTGTCTTTTACTTTTTCTTTTTTGTCAAAGATTGATACCTCAATAATGCTTCTAAATAATAATAGTCGGCATACACTAAAGGTACGTCTATTTCAGATTTCATCGGTTTTCCACCTACACTATGTTTCAAAATAAAGTGATTGTTTTCGCCTAAATTAGCTTTGTAAGCAGGACTTGAAAGACTTTCCAGCATTTTTACGGCAGAATTGAAATACTTTGCTCCTTTTTTACCAGAATAAGTAGAAAGTTCTAATAAAGCAGAAGAAGTAATGGCAGCCGCCGAAGCGTCACGCTCTTCGTTAGGAATGTTCGGTGCGTTGAAGTCCCAGTAAGGAACTTTATCAGCAGGCAAATTTGGGTTGCTCAAATAGAAATCTGCAATTTTTTGAGCTTGTTCCAAGTACTTTTTTTGCTTGGTTTCACGATACATCACTGTATAACCATACAAACCCCAAGCTTGTCCTCTTGCCCAAGCCGAAGCATCGGCATAACCTTGATGAGTGATTTTTGCCAAAGGTTGCCCTTTTTCATCGTAGCAAATTACATGATAGCTACTTCCGTCAGCACGGAAATGATTTTTCAAAGTACTATCTGCGTGCGAAATACAAACCTTATAAAACTCTTGATTGCCTGATGTTTTGGCCGCCCAAAATAAAAACTCAAGGTTCATCATGTTATCAATAATTACAGGGTAATTGTATTGATGCAATTTGTTCCAAGATTTGATTAAACCTACTTTAGGGTCAAAGCGAGTCGTTAAAGACTTCGCCCCTGTAAGCATAATATCTTTATATTCAGGATTTTTAGTAAGTCGATAGCCATTTCCGAAAGGACAGTACAACATAAAACCCAAGTCGTGAGTACCCGTATTGTATTGTTCCTTTTTTACAGCCATTGTCCAATTATGAGCGGCTTCTTTCCAAAAAGGATTTTTGGTTTCCTCAAAAATGTACCAAAGTGAACCACCAAAAAATCCGCTGCACCACCATTCAGTAGGCATATCTCTTGGCGAACCGTCGGGATTAGTAGATTGTGGTGTTTTGGTATAATCAGGATGCGATTTCAGCATTCCTTCATATTGTTTGGCAGCAAAATCAAACTCTTTTTTTACATCAATTTTTGATTGACCAAAAACACTGACTGTGCCAGAAAGTAATAACGCTAATAAGATTTTTTTCATAGTTATTGAGGAATTGTATTTGTTCTAAATAAGGTAAACGCTTTATTTGAGTTCAGCAATTTTGGCAAAATCCATATCCGTAAAGTCGAGGTTTTCGCCTGCCATTGCCCAAATAAAGGCATAATTGGTTGTTCCTGCCCCCGAGTGAATCGACCACGGTGGCGATAAAATAGCTTGATGATTAGCAACTACTAAATGACGAGTCTCCTGTGGTTGTCCCATCAAGTGAAATACTCTATGTTCAGCGTTCAAATCAAAGTATAAGTAGGCTTCCATTCTGCGGTCATGAACGTGTGCTGGCATCGTATTCCAAACACTTCCTGTTTTTAAAACCGTCAATCCCATTACAACTTGGCAACTTTGGATTCCGTCACGATGAATGTATTTATAGATAGTTCGCTCGTTGGCTGTTTCAACTGTACCCAAAGAAACTGGAGAAGCTTCTTCTTTCGTCATTTTACGAGTAGGATAAGTGTGATGAGCTGGAGCTGATAACAAGAAAAACAGTGCAGGATTATTGGCATCTGTGCTACTAAAAGTTACTTCTTTTACGCCTTTGCCAATATAAAGAGCATCTAATTTCGATAAACTAAAGCTTTCGCCATCTGCTGAAATAGTACCTTCGCCACCGACATTGATGATACCAATTTCACGACGTTCGAGGAAATACTCAGATTTTAAATTATCATAAGTACCTAAGGTTAGCGTTGAATCAATCGGAAATGCTCCGCCTAAAACTACTCTGTCGTAATGAGTATAAACAAAGTGAATCTCATTATTTTTGAAAACAGTTTCAATCAAAAAGTTTTCTCTTAATTGTGCTGTTGTAAAAGTCTGTGCCTCTCGCTGGCTGATTGCTTGATAAATTTGCATACGCTATGTATTAAGTAAAGTTGAACCCCATTATTAGAAATAAAAGCCACCACTTTCACTTTTATACTGGTTTAGAACCTTTTCCATAATTTTTTTTAGAGAAATAAAAAAAACGACCAGCTTATAAGTAATAAATTACCTGTAAGCTGGTCGTTTTTTGTTTATACAAAGCTTATTACCAATTTCTTCTGTGATAGTGGTCGTGTCCGTAGCCTCTTGGAGCAGGTACTGGAACAATAATTACGGCCGGAGCTTGTCTTCTTCTACCATAATCTCTACCATAAGAACCTCGTCCATAGGCATAAGAATTATTATTCCACTGGTTCATATATCGGTTGCGAATATCATAAGGGTTACTTGGGTCTAATGGGAAAAAACGGCTTGCCCATACTCTCCTATTTTCGCAAAAATCAAATGGGTCGGCATTACTACGAAAATCAATTTCATTCCAACGGCTATGACGGTACGGGTCGTACACTGGGCGTGGGTCGAACGGATTGCGAGGGTCGTAATTTGGGCTACGAGTATCGAATGGATTTCGGGCATCAAAATCATAACGACCATAACGATTATTATCACAACGAGCGAAAAAATCATCATTTCTATTGTCTCGGTCATTGTAATTATTATTTCGGTTGTTTCTATCTGAATAGTCGTCATTACGATTATTTCTATCAGAATAATTATCATTTTGTTGATAATTTCTATCGCCGTTTTGGTATCCTCTGTTTGAATAATTACGGTCTTGTGCTTTTGCTACGGTTGTTCCTAATCCTAAAGCAATTAATAATAAACTAAATAATGTACGATTCATGGAGTGGATGTTTTAATGGTGAATGTATTTTCGAGGTTTCGGATAATTTATTCCTTGATGAATACAACTATAAAACGCAGGAATCAAAATCGCTATTTTAGAGCATCGTGTTAATGATATGTTAATGTTTCAGGGGCTTTTTAAACAAAAAACCGTACCACGAGACTATCGTAGCACGGCTTTATTTTCATAGTTAGATTCAGAGAAATTACAATTAAGCTTGTTCAGAGGTTAAACCAATAATTAGTTCATCGAGATAAAACGGTCGTTAATTACGGGTTCTGGTTTTGTAGTACCAATGTTTACGTTCTTAACTACTTTTGTTTCACCGTCTGTTATTTCAAAGCTATACTTTCCATCTTGCAATTCGCTCAAGTCAAACTTACCGTGATATACCGTTCCTTTTTTACCCACTCTTTCTTTGTGTAATACATTTCCAGCTTCATCTTTCAACGATACGTACAAATCTTTGTTCGTTGTTTTTTCAATCAATACATTCATTTGTAGCGTGTTAGCTGTTTGGTACATTCCCACAGCAAACGGTTTTTTGATGCTACCTGTTGGTTCGTTGTTGTCAGATGCGTTAGAAACGAATGACATCACTGATAATACTGCAATTGCGAAAGTTTTAACTAAAGTTTTCATTTTTTTTAAACTGTTTAGAAATTAAATTTTTTGATTATGAAATAAATTGTTTAGAGATTACTCTGTTGGTTTTGTAATATAATTATTGAAATTTGTGTGCCAAAAAATATAAATTATTGATTTGTAGATACTTATGTTTTAAGGTTACTCTAATAGGTGTTCGTTTTTGTTACAGTTACTGTTCGGTTTTTAACGTTTTAATAATTGTTCAGAGGTTATTAATTGTTTTTTGTTCTTGATTTCTGTGTCAAAGTTATGGGTAAAAGCCAGTACCTTGCAATACAAAATACCATAATCGGTCATTTAGCTTTTTGAATGGTAATTCTGCTTGATTTTCATTTGATTTTTGGTTTAAGCGGATGCTTTAGTATGGATGAATGGTTTCGCTGATGTTTTTGGCGAATTTCAAACATAAGATGCAAGCCAGTTCGCTAATGTTGCACGAGATAAAAAAAATTATCATATTTTTTTATAGCATTATCAAGTCCTGTTACCACTCTTACTTCTACCACTATAAATACTTGAAAGGCTGATTAATATTGTATCGTTCATTTAAAGAAAATATTAACATTTGAACTAACCTCATTCCAATGGCAGCAGAAGAAAAAAGTATCGGTAGAAAATTATTGAGTTTTTTTATTACTGAAGAAACGGCACAACCCGCCAATATCAGTACTCCAACGCCAGCCCCAACAATTGTAGCGGAGGCGATTCCTCCTAAAAACATAGATAAAGGAGTAATGGACAAAAAGTTTATCGACCATTTTGTGCAATTACTTGAAAACTCAAACCTCAAAGGCCCAGATTATTTTGAATTTATGCAGGCTTTAAAAAGTTTGTCGGGTTTAGGGCTTTCGGAAGAAAAACAATTTCAAGCGGCTTGGGCAAGTTTTAAAGCAATGGGTGGCATTACGGATGTACAAGTACTGACGAATACCGCCAACCAATACATTGGTATTTTGGATAACGACCGCCAAGCTTTTCTGAAAGACGTAGAAGCCGCCGTTACGCAAAAAGTAGGCGGTTTGAAAAATGAACTGAAAAAAACAGAAGACGAAAACGAAAGTATCGCCAAGCAAATCGTTGAACTTCAACGCAGAATTGATGAAAATAAAAATAAAATCAATCAACTGACGGACAGTATTGCCGAGCAAAGTGGAAAAATTACCATCAATAAAAGTAATTATGAAACCACACATCTCACTTTTGTAGAGCAAATAAAAGGCGACATCGACAAGATTGTGAAGTACTTGAAATAAACATTTTCTAAATCAAACATTTAAAAGATTAAAACCATGACAGATTTATCACAAATAGGTGGAAATCAACCTACAAAATCCTTTTGGTCTAAGCCAGAAGGTATGACGGCAATGCTTTTTTTAGGAGCAGTCGGAGCGTTCGGTTTGTATTACCTCAATTTTGTAATTGAGTTTTTGATAAAAGTAACCTCAAATACTTTGTATCTCGGGGGACTTTTAGCGGTTTTGGGGCTTTTCGTTTTCTTGATAACCAGTAAAGACGTTCGTACAGCATTTTTCTTTTTATTTAAAATGATGATGCGAAACATTACAGGCTTAGTGATTCAGCTTGACCCGATTGCCATTATGAAAATCTATATTTCTGATTTGCGTGAAAAACGTGAACAGATGTCGAAACAGATTGATATTTTGGCTGGGCAATTGGTGAAACTGAACAAGAAAATCGGCGAAAACAACGAAAATATCAAAGCCAAATTTGCCGAAGCCAACAAAGCCAACAGTATGCCCGATAAACCTGGTATGAAAGAAGCCGCTTCATTGGCAAGTATCGAAGCCGCAGGTTTACAAGAAATGAACGAGAAACTTTTGCCACTCCAACGCAACATGACAACCATTTTGGGTTTTATGGAAAAAGTACAGTCTTCGGCAGATTATATTATTAAGGAAACTGAAATCAAAGTAAAACTGAAAGAAGCCGAATACGAAATCGTAAAAAGTAGCTCGAATGCCTTGAAGACAGCGATAAGTATTTTCAAAGGAAACCCTGATAAAAAATTCTACTTCGATGAATCAATGGAATATATTCAAGAAGATATGAGTAAGAAATTGGGCGAAATGAAACGTGCGATGGATTATTCGATGGATTTTATCAATTCAGTGGATATTCAAAATGGTATTTTGACCGACAAAGGGCAGTCGATGTTGGATGCTTATAACAAAGGCGAATTCAACTTGATTACTTTAGACGCACCCAACGAAACCAAAAAAGTAAATCCTTCAAAAGACTCTTCTTATAAAGGATTATTAGATTAAAAATCCTTCTTGCAATTGTAACTCAAAGTAAATCTTTGGGTTACAATTCCTCTTCTCACAAGTGATAAACTTTATTTTCGTACCTTTGTCAATGTTTTCAGGAAATTTATGGATAAAAATCTGAGAACAGGTAACGATTATAAATTATGACATTCGAAGATTTTCAACTCAATCGCCAATTATATAATGCCATCGAAGAAGCTGGCTATCAGTCACCTACGCCTATTCAAGAGCAAGCCATTCCATTAGTTATGGGCGGACACGATGTGTTGGGCATTGCCCAAACAGGTACAGGAAAAACCGCTGCCTATTTACTACCAATTCTGATGAAAGTAAAATACGCACAAGGCAAAATGATGCGTGTACTCATCCTCGCTCCTACTCGTGAATTGGTGATGCAAATTGATGAAGCCGTAAAACAATTAGCCAAATACACTGATATTCGTCACGTGGCTTTGTACGGTGGTTTAGGTCCAAAAACTCAAATTGAAGCTTTACAAGCTGGCGTTGATATTATTATTGCTACGCCGGGTAGATTTTTGGATTTGTATTCTAAAGGAGAAATTGGCGTAAAAGAACTAAGAACTTTAGTCCTCGACGAAGCCGATAAAATGATGGATATGGGCTTTATGCCTCAAATCAGAAGTATTTTAGAAGTAATTCCTTCAAAAAAGAGACAAAACTTACTTTTCTCGGCTACATTTCCGCCAAGAGTAGAAAACCTTTCGCATGAATTTTTGGAGTTTCCGCATAAAGTAGAAGTAAGTCCGCAAGCCACAACGGCGGATATGGTAAAGCAACGTTTGTTTGAAGTACCCAATTTCATGACCAAAATTAACCTTTTGGGAATGTTGATGCGTGACCACGAAACCTTTAACAGAACGATTATTTTTTGTAGAAGCAAAGAAATCGCTGATAATATTTTTAAATATTTAGGGAGAAAAGTAGTAGGCGAAAACAAGATTCGGGTAATTCACGCCAATAAGGGGCAAAATACCAGAATCAATTCGATGGAAGATTTCAAAGAAGGAAATATCCAAGTATTGGTAGCGACAGATGTTGCCGCTCGTGGGATTGATATTCAAATGGTAAGCCACGTAATTAATTTTGACGTGCCTTTGATTTACGAAGATTATGTTCACAGAATCGGGCGTACTGGTCGTGCCAACAACAAAGGCGAAGCTATTACTTTTATGACCGAAGCGGAGGAGTATCATATCGGCAAAATTGAGAAAATTATCAAAATGCCAATTCCTCGTGAGCCACTTCCAGAAGAATTAGAAGTATTACAAACGCCATTTGTTGAAAAACAAATTATGTTGCGTGAAATCGACGAACAGAAAAAACGTGAAGACCCAGATTTTAAAGGAGCTTTCCACGAGAAAAAAGACCGTAAAGTAAAAGCCAAAGAAAAAGAAGTAAAGAATAAAAAACAGCATATTTCGGCAGGAAAGGATGCTCGTAAAAAAACTTTTGGAAAAGCCAAACGAGAAGACCCTCGTAAAGGAAGAAGATAAATTGAATTTAGCGTTTGGAATGTTGAATGAGGAGTTTTTAAATTTGAAATACAAAGACGACTCCTCGCTCAAAATTCCTCATTCCGCATTTCTATATGATGTTAGCAAAGCTCAAACAAGCACTTCTAAACCTCGCTAATCCTGAAAGAGCAATACAAACAGCTCGGTTTTTCAAAACTGGGAAAGGACAGTATGGCGAAGGTGATATTTTTATTGGTCTTAGCAATCCACAAGTAAGAACTTTGGTAAAAGAATACTGGGAAAAAATCAGTATCGACGAGATTCAAGTGTTAGTCAATGACGAAATCCATGAGTTTCGGTTTACGGGTTTGATGATTTTGGTAGAAAAATTCCAAAAGACCAAATCAGAAGAAGAAAGAAGCGAAATGGTTGATTTTTATTTGAGCAATGTCTCAAAAATCAATAATTGGGATTTAGTAGATTGTTCTTGTTACAAAATTTTGGGAGAATTTTTATTGGATAAAGACAGACAAGTACTGTATGATTTAGCAGCAAGCAAACATTTGTGGTCTGAACGCATTGCCGTAGTTTCTACGATGACTTTTATTCGGAAAGGTCAGTTTTTAGACTGTTTCAAACTTTCGGAGTATTTTCTTAATCATCCGCACGATTTGATGCACAAAGCGTGCGGATGGATGTTAAGAGAAATTGGTAAACGAGATGAGTTAGCGTTGGAAGAATTTTTAGAAGAAAATCTTTCAAAAATGCCCAGAACGATGCTTCGTTATGCGATTGAGAAAATGGAAGAAAGTAAACGTTTATCTTATTTAAAACGCTAATTAACCGATTGCCATTTTTACTAAATCAGCAGTATTTTTTGCTTTTGTTTTCTTCATCATGTTCGCACGGTGGTTATCAACGGTACGAATACTCAAGAATAATTTATCAGCGATTTCTCGGCTGTTGTAGCCTTGTACGATATGTTCAAGGATTTGTTTTTCTTTTGGCGTGATTTTCTGAAAAATGGGTCTGCTTGTATCAGGCTGATTTCCAGAAGTTTTAGAAAGAAGTTCGTCGATAATTACTTCTGAAATTTCTGGTGGAAAATACTTTCTTCCTTCCGAAACTACATTAATGGCACGCATGAGTTCTTCTTTGCCAGTATCTTTCAATAAATAACCGCTTGCTCCATTTTCAACTGAATTAATAATGTATTCACGGTTGTTGTGCATCGAAAATATCAGAATCTGAACATCAGGATATTCTTCAGAAATAATTTTTGCAGCTTCAATTCCTGTCATTTTAGGCATGGTTAAATCTAAAATAACAACATTGGGTGATAGGGCTTTTACTTTTTCGATTGCATCCAATCCATCGGAAGCTTCTCCGATTACAAGCACGCTTTCTTCGTCTTCCAAGAGCATCTTCATGCCTTTTCTAACTACGTCGTGGTCATCTGCTAATAATACAGTAATTGGGTTCATACTTATTATAAAGTTTATAAAAAATGGAGAGTGTTTTTAAATGTAAATCTTAAAAAACTCATCAACTGCTGTACATAAAACTACAATAAACAATCAATATATTAATAAAAATTGTAATATTCAAGTATAATTTTAAGATACTGTCTCTGCTGATTTTTTTCTCCTATTAATTAGTTTGTTGTTTGATATAATTGGAATTTGGACAAGTACTTTCGTACCTTTCCCTGTTTTAGACTGTATTTTACATGAACCATTCAATAATTCGGCTCGTGTCTGCATATTTTTTAAGCCGCTCCCTCCTAAGGTTTTTTTGATACTCGCTAAATCAAAACCTTTTCCATTATCTGCAATACTTAAATGAATGAATCCTTCTTTTTCCCAAAGTTCTACTTTCAATAATTCAGGTTCAGCGTACTTTACTGCATTGTGGATAGCTTCTTGGGTAATTCTATATAAACATACCTCAACGGTTTCGGGGAGGCGTGGAATTTTCTTCTCTACAAATTCAATGCTAATGCCTGAAATTTTACTTACTTGTTCGGTTAAAATTCTGATAGCTGGCGTAACACCAAAATCACTTAATACAGATGGTGCTAAATTGAAAGCTACTGTACGAGTAGCCTCGATGGTTTCTTGAATGAGTTTTTGTAACTCTTCAAAAGATTTGTCTTGTTTTGGATTGGCAAAAGCAAAGCTTTTTACTTTTTCACTGTGCAGTCGCAAGCCCGTAAGCATTTGCCCGATACCATCGTGCAAT
Source organism: Arcicella rigui (assembly GCF_034929435.1). Classification (NCBI taxonomy): domain Bacteria; kingdom Pseudomonadati; phylum Bacteroidota; class Cytophagia; order Cytophagales; family Flectobacillaceae; genus Arcicella; species Arcicella rigui. The sequence goes on along the minus strand of NZ_JAYFUM010000020.1, from coordinate 81,757 downwards.
TCACGAGCCAAACGTTTGCGTTCCATTTCCTGCCCTTCCATCAAAGAAGCAGAACGAACTTTTTCTTCTGCTAACTGTAATTTAAACTTCTCTTCAGTAGCTTGTACTAATGCTTGCTGGGTTTGTAATAAGGTTTCGTTTGTTTGGCGAAGTTCACTTTCAGAATCTGTTAATTTTTTAATTACCAGCCTGATATAATTGGCGATTGGTCTGAAAATGACCAAACCTTCAATAATTAATATGATAAAAAGTACCACAAACAGAATCAATTCAATACTTTTTGTGGTGTGTACTCTCGCTCTTGATTCTAAATCATATTGAAAAACGATTTGGTTCATCATTTTCAAAAACAACCTTTCATTTACCAATATTTCATGGAGCGACTTTTGTAAAATTTCTTCTTGATTGGGAGTAGGTTTATTGATATGTTGGCTGATTAACTTAGCATTTGATAATATTGTTTGAAAAATAGGGTCTATTTCACGAAACATACTATCTATTTTTGCACTGTTTCTTACGGTATAAATTTTGCCATCGGTTGTCAGGTTTTTGTTTTTCAAACCTTCGTGGCTTGCTTTCCATAAAGCAATAATTTCTTGAATATCCTGTGAATAATGCTCGGCATCTGCCTGAAAAATATCTTGTCGGCAAAGTAAAATAGCCGTTTTTGAAAGTCTTTGACTGAGCATTCGCTGGCGTCCTGCAATATTTACGACGTGTGAATCATCAAGCAAAGAGTTTAAAAAAACTTGAATAATGATTTGCCCAGACATAGACAAAAACGCCACCATCGTGAGGGCTATCACATAGAGGCGAGTTAGTCTGTGAAAGATTTGACTATCAAGTGGCTTCATAACTTGAAATATACCAAACTTTCCGAAAATATCATTTATAGTTTTCAAGTAATTTACTGATTATGAAATTGTTATAAATTTTTCTTTAAAAAATCATGTTCTCTTCTTTTGCAAAAGACTCATTTAAGCAATTTTAAATGAGTCTTTTCGCAAACTGTGTTTTTACATACCAATAAATACTTGTCCGTTTTCAACCTTTACAAGATAGGTTTTGATACTGTATTCATCGCCAGATAAGCACTCGCCCGATTTCAGCGAAAAGGTTTTTTTGTGAAATGGGCAAGCAACTTTGGGTTCGTTTTCAATGCCAGTTGAGCCAATCATCCCTCTCGACAAAGCCATTTGTTGGCGATGCGGACATAGGTTTTGAGTGGCGTACCATTCGCCTCTGCGAGTAAAATTATAAATGGCAATTTGCTCGTTTTCGATTAAGGCACAAGCTCCGCCGTTTTCTGGAATATCTTCAACACTGCACGCTACGTGCCAAGTGATGGTTTGTTCTGCTATCATTGTCGTAATTGTGATTGAGTGAATTATTTTACTTCCATTCTGCGGCTTTGATTTGCTCACGCATGGGTTCAAACTTGGCATAAGGGTCTTTCATTTTCGGAGCATTCACAAAGTGAGTGAAACGCTTGCGGAGTTCTGGATTGGTCACCACTTCTTTCCATTCGCATTTGTAGGCTTCAACCAAAAATTGCATTTCCTGCTCGAACTGAGCATTCATACCAAGTGCATCGTCGATAATGACTGATTTTAAATAATTGATGCCACCTTCCATTTTATCTAACCACGGAGCTGTACGAGTAAGCGGTTCGGCAGTTTTGATATAAAACATCAAGAAACGGTCGATGTACTTCAAGCAAGTTTCAGAATCAATATCTGTTGCTAATAATTCAGCATGACGAGGTTTTACGCCTCCATTTCCGCAGACGTACAAATTCCAGCCTTTTTCAGTAGCAATAATTCCGAAATCTTTTGATTGAGCTTCGGCACATTCACGAGTACAGCCCGAAACTGCTGACTTTAATTTGTGTGGAGAACGTAAACCACGGTAACGCTCTTCTACTTCAATGGCAAATGAAACGGCATCTTGCACACCAAAACGACACCAAGTAGAGCCTACGCAAGATTTTACGGTTCTTAGTGATTTACCATAAGCATGACCCGACTCGAAACCTGCGTTTACCAATTCTTCCCAAATATCTGGTAAGTCGCTAACGTGAGCCCCGAATAAATCAATTCTTTGTCCGCCTGTGATTTTTGTATAGAGATTATATTTTTGAGCAACTTGTCCTATAACAATGAGTTTTTCAGGCGTAATTTCTCCGCCCGGAATTCTTGGAACTACCGAGTAAGTACCATTTTTTTGAATATTTGCCAAAAAGCGGTCGTTAGAATCTTGAACGGTAGCATTTTTCTCCAAAATCATTTCGTTCCATAAACTGGCAATGATAGACGCCACAGCAGGTTTACAAACTTCGCAGCCGTCACCCTTGCCTAAATGATCCAGAACGTCATCATAAGTTTTGTAGCCTTTGATTTTCACTAAATCAAATAATTCCTGACGAGTATAATCGAAGTGTTCGCAAAGAATATTTCTTACAAAAACACCTTGTGATTTCATGGTTTCATTAATCAAATCTTTCACCATTGGCACACAACCGCCACAACCAGTACCCGCTTTTGTGCATTTCTTGATGCCATCAAGCGTAGTTACTTTATTTTCGATGATTTCATGGCAAATACTTCCTTTAGTTACGGCTTCGCATGAACAAATTAGAGCTTCATCTGGCAAAGCCATCACACCCGAACTTGCCTGTTCTGCTCCGCCTCTTGCACCCAGCATCAAATCTTCGGGGTCGGCAGGTAGAAGTACTTTGTTTTTAGTATTTTGCAAAAGCATATTATATTGTTCTGCATCGCCGACCAAAACACCTCCTAATAAACACTTGCCATCGTTTGAAATATTAATGCGTTTATAAATTCCTTTTGCGGTATTTTCAAATACAATCGTTTGTGCATTGGGTTCTTGAATAAAAGCATCCCCGAAACTGGCTACGTCGATACCAATTAATTTTAATTTGGTTGACATATCAAAAGGCTTAAACTCCTTTTCTCCCCCAACGATTGAAGTAGCCACTACTTCTGCCATTTCATAGCCCGGTGCTACCAAACCATAAATCATCTGATGAGCCAAAGCACATTCGCCAATCGCAAAAATGTTGGGGTCTGAAGTTTGAAGTTTATCGTTTACAATAATTCCGCCACGAGTACCCACTTCCAAGCCTGCAATTTTAGCAACTTCGTCACGTGGTTTAATTCCTGCCGAAATCACCAACATATCAACCTCAAGGACAGAGCCATCAGCAAACTTCATACTTTCGATTACACCATTTCCAATGATTTCTTGAGTGTTTTTACTTAAGTGGATTTGTAGTCCCAAGGCTTCTAATTTCGATTGAAGTGTTTTTGAACCTGCTTCATCAATTTGTCTGGGCATTAATCTCGGAGCAAATTCGATAACGTGCGTTTCTTCTAATCCTAAATCTAATAGAGCTTTAGCCGCTTCTAAACCTAATAAACCACCACCAATTACAGCTCCTTTTTTAGCTTTTTTGGCGTGCGACTGCATCAAATCTAAATCTTCGATGGTTCTATATACAAATACACCGTCTTTTTCAACGCCCGGAATCGGCGGAACAAATGCGGCTGAACCTGTGGCTAATACCAAATAATCGTAATTTTCTACGATTCCGTGGTGCGAACGCACCGTTTTTTCCTCTCTGTTGATGTCAACCACTGGGTCGGAAAGGTAAAGAGTAATGCCATTTTCTTTGTACCAACTACTTGGTGCCATCGTCAGGTCTTCTGCGGTTTTTCCTGCGAAGTACTCCGACAAATGTACTCGGTCGTAAGCAGGGCGAGATTCTTCGCCAAAAACGACCAAATCAAAACTTTTAGACACATCTTTTGAGATAAGTTTTTCACAAAACTTATAACCGACCATGCCGTTCCCCACTACGACAATTTTCTTTTTCATAAATGATACAAGATTACGATTAACATTTTTGATGATTAATACTTATACAGAATGTCTTAGTTTTTATCGACTTAATTGGTATTAAGTATTTATTATAAAATTGGATAAGGTAATTCTGTATAAAATGTAAAAATGAGTATTTATAACTATTTTTATAAAAAATATAACTATCGGATATTGTACTATAATTATAAACCTGTTTTTATAATAAATGCGTAAAAATGCTCATTTTACATTCAAATTTAAACCTATTTTTTATGATTTTACAATTTTTTTACCAAAATAAATAAATTTTTAAACAAATATTTTGATTTTTAACAATTATGCACCATGTTTGTATCGGAATTAAAACTAAGTATTTATTACCAAGTATAACAAAGTATAAAACACTAAAATATGAATATTCCAAGATTAACTTTAATTGGTGCTGGCCCAGGTGATATAGACTTGGTGACGATGAAAGGAATACGTGCCATAAAGTCGGCGGATGTGGTTTTATATGATGCACTTGCCAATGAAGAATTATTAGCATTTGCCAAACCCAATGCTTTACGCATTTATGTAGGGAAACGTTTGGGCAAATACGTTTATACACAAGAAGAAATTAATCAGAAAATAGTAGCCTTAGCTTTAGAGTATGGTCATGTGGTAAGATTAAAAGGAGGCGACCCATTTGTGTTTGGAAGAGGTTTTGAAGAAATTGAATACGCTCGGAATTTTAATATCGAATGCGAAGTAGTATCAGGTGTAACTTCTGCGATTGCAGCACCAGCTTCGATAGGCATTCCAGTAACGACCAGAGGTTTTGCAGAAAGTTTCTGGGTGATTACGGGAACAACCAAAGCAGGAACGCTATCAAACGATATAGCTTTGGCGGCTCAGTCTTCAGCAACAGTCGTGATTTTGATGGGCATGAGTAAGTTGGCTCAAATTTGTGAAGTATTTGCTTCGCACGGAAAAAGCGAAACGCCAATGGCAGTGATTCAAAACGGCACTCGTAAAAATGTAAACTTTGCGATTGGAACAGTTTCTACGATGATTCAAACAGTAAAAGAACAGCAAATTTCAAATCCTGCTGTTATCGTTATCGGTGAAGTAGTGAGTTTACATCCTTCATTCATCGAAAAATTTAGTGAAGAAATAGCTGTAAGCAGTAGGCTATAAACTTTGGGCAAGCACAATAAGTATGGCGGGTTTCTTCATCCGCTCATAGATATTAGTAAATTTTTTCCCTTCAACGCCGTTGAAAAAAGTCTATCGTGGGGGCGACAGATTTTATTATCGGAGAAATGAATTTTTGTGGTTTCTCCTTTTTCAAAAACGTTATGAAAAACATCAGTACCAATAAACCGCTTGATGTATTGAAAGTATTTTCCTTCAAAGGAATCCAAATGCAAACATTCCATATTACTTGGATAACCTTCTTTTTCTGTTTTTTTGGTTGGTTTGGCATTGCACCTTTGATGAAAATTGTAAAGGATGATTTAGGTTTAAGCAAAGCACAAATTGGTAATATCATTATCGCCTCAGTGTCGGCTACAATCTTTGCTCGCTTGATTATCGGTCGTTTGTGTGATACTTTAGGGCCAAGACTTACTTATACTTGGTTGTTGGCAATTGGTTCAATTCCCGTGATGACGATAGGTTTAGCCAATAGTTACGAAACATTTTTATTATTCAGATTAGCGATTAGCGTTATCGGAGCATCTTTTGTTATTACGCAGTATCATACTTCTGCCATGTTTGCACCCAAAATCAAAGGAACTGCCAATGCAGTAGCAGGTGGTTGGGGAAATTTAGGCGGAGGCGTAACAAATATGTTGATGCCAGTGATTTTTGCAGGTTTTGTCGGGGCTGGTTATGCCAATCACGATGCTTGGAGATTAGCGATGGTGATTCCCGGAGTGATTTTATTAATCATGGCATTTGTATATTATAAATTCACGAAAGATACTCCTGCTGGTAATTATGTCAATATCAAAAGAGAAGCTGTTCAAAAAGGTTCATTTATGTCGGCTGCCTCTGATTATCGTACTTGGATTTTGTTTTTGGCTTACGGAGCTTGTTTCGGCATAGAAATTACTTTTGATAATGTTGCCGCACTTTATTTCACAGAAAATTTCTCTTGTGATTTAAAAACCGCAGGACTGTTGGCAGGAGCGTTTGGTTTTATGAATCTTTTTGCCAGAGCCATCGGCGGAATTGTTGCCGATAAAGTAGGAAATGTTTATGGTATGAGAGGAAAAGGTTGGTTACTGGCTGGTTTATTAGCTTTTGAAGGCATTGGAATCATGCTTTTTGCACAAACAGGTTCGATAGTCTTCGCTGTGATTGCTATGCTGGGTTTTGCCATGTTTTTGAAAATGGCAAATGGTGCTACTTATGCCATTGTGCCTTTTGTAGATGCTAAAAATGTAGGCTCGGTAGCAGGAATTGTTGGAGCAGGTGGAAATTTAGGTGGCGTATTAGCAGGCTTTTTATTCAAATCAGAAAGTATCAGTTATGCTCAGGCATTTATGTATATCGGAATTGTTGTGGCTGTGATTGGGGGCATTACGGCTCTCATTAAGTTCGATAAACAAGAAAGTATTGTAGTAGAACCTGTTTTAGAAGTAGCATAAATCTCTTTAAATTGACCAGTTTGCAAGTAAATGAACTTGCAAACACTTCCTCGAAATATTCGAGAAAACGTTTTTTGAAATAATGAGCTATTAACTAATTACGATGTGGCTATTATTCTGTTTTGAGGTTTCTACCTCATCACAAAAGAAAAACCCGAACGAGATGGGGGTCTCGGTTCGGGCGAAATTGCGTAAACTCTGTTAAAATTTTTCACAATCAATCACAAAAGTATGAAAAAAAATTACATTTCTAAACTTGCTTTGGGCTTATTGTTGGGTATTTCTACCCAATTTTCAGGAAAAGCTCAATTCACATTACAAGGACAAATGAGAACTCGTACTGAAGTACGAAACGGTTTGGGGAATTTAGTGCCAAATGATTCTAAATCAGCGGCTTTTACTTCTCAAAGAACAAGATTAAATTTTGGTTATAAATGGGATAGAGTAACTTTTGGTGCGGCTATCCAAGATGTGCGTGTTTGGGGACAAGATGCTTCTTCTATTTCAAATGCCGACGGAGCGAAATTGATGCTTCACGAAGGCTGGGCAGAAGTAACCTTGGCGAATAAAGCTGATACAACGATTAAATTCAAAGCTGTTGATTTATTAAGTATCAAAATTGGTCGTCAAGAATTGATTTATGATGATGTTCGTTTAATCGGTAATCTTGATTGGTTACAACAAGCTCGCCGACATGATATGGTTCTTTTAAAAGGCGTTCATCATGGTTGGCAGTTTGATATTGGTTTGGCTTACAACCAAAACTCAGACGCTTTCGGCATCACTAATACAAGTTATGTACCTGCCAATTTGAGTCCAACGACAAGAACTTCAACAGGTGTTTTAGTACCAACACCAGCAGGAATCATTCCTTTAACCGTTGGCGGAGCTATCGGAGCAAACTCTGTAAAAACAGGTGGAGCTTTAGCATGGATAAATCCTCCATCGACCAATGGTGCTTCTCAAGATTATAAATCATTCAAAAGTGTTTACATCAGTAGAAAATTCAACCAGACAAAATTCTCTGGATTGTTCTTTCAAGATGATTTCAGTGCTTATCGTTTAGACTCTGTCGGTAACGCTTCAACGGGTTACGTGTATGGTAGAAGGTTCGTAAGTGCAGGAGCTACCGACGTTTTTGATTATGGTCAATCTCGCAGTCGCACAACGTATGGATTAATGATAAACCATACGATTGGAAATGCTTCAGGTTTTGGAAAAATCGCTTTACAAGGAGCGTATTACGGACAAACTGGCAAAGACCGTGAAGGCAACGACATGGACGCTTATCACTATACTTTGGCGGCTACTTATCAAAAAAGTAGATGGGCATTTACTTTGGGTTATGATGTACTTTCTGGCAATGACGGTTCGAGTGCTACTAATAATTACAAAGGTTCTTCGGGAAAAAATAATCGTTTTGACCCACTTTATGGAACACCACACAAGCACTGGGGATATATGGACTACTTTTATGTAGGAACAAATTCACCAGCAGGCGGATTAAATAATGGTTACTTCAAGGCAAAATATACCACAAACGTTTTAACAGTTGGAGCTGATTTCCACACATTTGCTTTAAATAAAGCAACAACGAAAGGCGATGGAACATTGGTAGGTAAAGATTTGGGCAATGAAATTGATTTCACATTAAATTATAATATGAACAAATTCACCAATCTGGAACTGGGTTATTCTGTAATGATGGCAACCGCCAATATGCCGTTTGCGAAAGGACAAGCTACTACCGATGTTGCAGCCGCCAATTTTAACAAAACAGGTACTTGGTTTTATGCAATGATTAATATTCGTCCAGATTTCTTTTATACAAAACCAGTAGCGATAAAATAATTTAGTGATTTAGTGAATTGTGATTGAGTGAATTGTGAATGAGTGAATTAGTGATTTGTGAGTACTGGTTTAGGTATTACGACTTTATTGAAGCTAAGTTCATTTTATCCAATTTCCGAAATCAGAAATCACAAATCCGAAATAGAATTAAACTTTCGTAGAAATGAGTGCTGAGTTATTAACAATCACTAATTCACTCAATCACAACTCACTAAATAAATAAAGCTTCGTTTCGATGGGGGTCGAAACGGGAGTGTTTCTAAATACTTAAACAAAAATATTATGCAAACTCTGTTAAAAAAATCATTTACTGTACTGTGTTTATTAGTACTCTTTACGGCTGTATCAGCTTTCAGAATTAATCCACCAAGAAAAATTAAATTAGGATTTATTCCACTTACCGACTGTGCTCCATTGGTGGCTGCAAAAGAATTAGGTCTTTTCGCCAAATATGGTGTTGATGTAGAACTTTCAAAAGAAGCCTCTTGGGCAAATATTCGTGATAAAGTATTGAATGGTGAATTAGACGGAGCTCATTGTTTGTTTTCGATGCCACTTTCTGTTTATACAGGCGTTGGAGGAAAAGCAGGTTCAGAAATGAAAATTGCGATGGTTTTGAACAATAACGGACAAGCCATTACCCTTTCAAAAGATTTCTGTGGCTTGGTTGGTTACAAAGAAATGGGCAAAGTAGCAGCAGCTATCAAAGATGTAAAAACCAGAAAAGAAGTAACTTTTGCCATGACTTTCCCCGGCGGAACGCATGACATTTGGTTGAGAAACTGGTTAGCAGCCGCAGGTGTAAACCAAAAATCAGTCGGAATTATTACTATTCCACCGCCACAAATGGTAGCCAATATGCGTGTGGATAACATGGAAGGTTTCAGCGTTGGCGAACCTTGGAATGGCGTAGCAGCAGCACAAAATGTTGGTTTTACACACATTGCTTCACAAGATATTTGGCAGCATCACCCAGAAAAAGCTTTGGTAGTAAATTCAAAATTTGCGGCAGAAGAAAAAGAAGATTTGAAAAATGTAATGAAAGCCATTATCGAAGCTTGTAAATGGTTGGATAACATGGGGAATCGTAAAAAAGCGGCAAGCTGGCTTACAAAACCCTATTATGTAAACGCACCATTACAAGTAATTGAAGCTCGTTTGTTGGGTTCAAGTGATTTAGGTTGCGATTTAGGCGTGCAGAAGTACAAAGGAGATTACATGACTTTCTATAATAACGGTGTGGTGAATACTCCTCGTAAAGTTCATGCCATGTGGTTTTTAGCTCAGTATGTTCGTTTTGGATATTTAAAAGCCGAACCAAACTATAAAGCCATTACCGAAAAATTGATTCTTGATGATTTGTTTGCAGAAGTAGCTAAAGAAATGAACGTTCCAGTTCAGGCGGATATGAAGCCTTTCAAAACTACTTATGATGTTGTTTTCGACCCAGCTAATATCGACGATTACTTAAAAGCAACTAAAAAATAAAGTCTGTCAGCACTTATTGGTTGGCAACTATGCCAGCCAATAAGTGATAACCGACACCAAGATTATGAAATCAATTTCAATCAAAGAAATCGCTACCAATGTTGCTTATTTTTTAGCCAGCATGGCAATCTTACTTGGTTTGTGGCACTTAATTTCTGTCATTACAAAAGCCGAAATTCCTAATCCTGCTTCTACTTGGATTGTTTTTAAAGAACTCGTTGCCGACCCATTTTATGACTATGGCCCCAACGACAAAGGAATTGGCATTCAATTATTAAGCTCATTAGGAAGAGTATCAACGGGTTTTGCATTAGGAAGTTTAATCGCTATTCCGATGGGATTATTAATGGGTTCAACCCAAATTGGGATGAAATTATTAAACCCAATCGTGCAAATCCTTCGTCCAGTTTCGCCTTTGGCTTGGTTTCCATTAGGTTTGTTGGCTTTCAAAGCTTCTGACGGAGCAACCATTTTTATCATCGCCATTACTTCTTTATGGCCAACCGTGATTAACACAGCCTTTGGCGTATCAAGTATTCCCGACGACCATAAAAATGTAGGCAAAGCTTTCGGTTTTTCTAAATGGAAGTATTTAACCAAAATCATGTTGCCTTTCGCACTTCCGCATATTATTACAGGTTTACGTTTGTCAATCGGTATTGCTTGGGTGGTCATTGTTGCAGGCGAAATGCTTTCGGGTGGTGTAGGTATCGGTTTTTTTGTGTGGGATAGCTGGAACGGACTTTCTTTGGAAAGAATTTTAGTCGCTATTCTGATTATCGGAACAGTTGGTTTGTTGTTCGACAAAGCCTTCAATGCTTTACAAAATGCTTTCTCTTGGGAGAAAAAATAAACAGCATAATCTGTATTCATTCCAGCATTTTAATCATTATTTCCTATGAATAATATCGTAAATCCAAATCAACTTGTTGACTCAGCAAGTGATTTCCACAAGATAAATAGCCGAGAAAATTCTATCGACATTAAAAATGTAACGGTTTCTTTCAAAGGCTCAAAAGGTACTTTTACGGCTGTAAAAGACATTAGTTTAGAAGTTAAAAAAGGAGAAATTGTAGCTTTGATTGGTCACTCAGGTTGTGGAAAATCTACGCTAATGAATACGATTTCGGGCATGGTGACGCCTTCGTCGGGTGAAGTAATTGCCAACGGAAACGTAGTAAAAGATCCGGGGCCAGACAGAGGTATCGTTTTCCAAAATTATTCTTTATTACCTTGGATGTCAGTCTATAAGAATATTTACGAAGCCGTAGATTCTGTTTTGAAAGACAAAACTTCAGCAGAAAAACACGCCGTTGTTGACCATTATATTCAAATGGTGAACCTAACACCCCACAAAGATAAATTGCCAGGGCAATTATCTGGCGGAATGAAACAACGTGTGGCTATCGCTCGTGCTTTTGCTATCAATCCAAGTATTCTTTTGTTAGACGAACCTTTCGGAGCTTTGGATGCACTTACAAAAGGTTCGATGCACATTGAATTGTTGAAACTTTGGAATTTGGATAATCGTAACAAAACCATCGTAATGGTAACGCACGACATTGAAGAAGCCATTTTCTTAGCAGATAAAGTAGTCGTGATGAACAACGGCCCAGCCGCAACCATCAAGAAAATTGTGGATATTAAATTGCCACGCCCAAGAAACAAAAAAGATATTACCCACGACCCTGAATATATTAGAGTACACGATGAATTATTGAGTTTATTATTCGATAAATTCTCAATTGAAGATTAATAACAAAAATCCCGAAGTGTTAAACCTTCGGGATTTGAGCCTCTTTCCATTGGCGGTTGGAATTTGAGTAAAATTGTTGACAACAGTTTAAGGAGTTGAGATATAGCGGTATCTCACAATGGGTAATGCGATTGAATAAAAATAAACAATTTTGATGAATTGTTCAATTCTAACCCTTAAACAAATCTAAGAAATATCATACAGTTTTACAACTGTTTATTTATGAAAAATATAATTTTTTTTTGAAATAATTTAATAAAACAAACCAAAGCTCACTTAACTACTTATTTTTCAGAATATATAATCGAAAATTGATTTCAAGACTGTTTGCTTTTTCCGATAAAGCTTAAACAAAAGCATAAGTCGATTTCTGAAATAAATGATAATTTCTTTTAATCCATAATAAAATGAGCAGTAAATCAAATCGCAAAAAATATAAGTCCACCTGCTCGTATTGTGGAGTTGGTTGTGGAGTGGAAATAACAGATTTGGGAAATGGCAAATTACAGCTTGAAGGCGATAAAGAACATCCTTCAAGTAAAGGAATGCTATGCTCGAAAGGAATGAATTTGCATTATACGGCAATGGATAAATCGGATAGATTATTATTTCCAGAAATGCGATTCAACCGAAATATGCCTTTACAGCGTGTTTCGTGGGACACAGCCCTCGACCGCACGGCTGCCATTTTTAAAACATTTATCCAGAAGTACGGCCCCGACTCTGTCGGTTTTTATGTTTCTGGGCAATGCCTTACCGAAGAATACTACGTAATCAATAAGCTCATCAAAGGTTTTATTGGTTCTAATAATATTGATACTAACTCACGCCTTTGTATGTCTTCGGCAGTGGTTGGTTATAAACTTACGCTGGGCGAAGATTCTGTACCAGTTTGTTACGATGACATTGAATTAGCCGATTGTTTTTTTGTGACTGGAGCAAACCCAGCTTGGTGTCATCCGATTATTTGGCGACGAGTAGAAGCTCATAAACAAGCCAATCCGAATGTAAAAATCATTGTAGTTGACCCACGACGCACCCAAACGGCTTCGCAGGCAGATTTACATTTACAGATAAATCCTGGTACAGATATTACACTGACCAACGCCATTGGTAGAGTAATGATTGAAAATCAGTGGATTGACCAAAGTTTTATCACTAACAACACCGAAGGTTTTGAAGCCTACCAAACACAAGTATTTCAAAAAACCTTAGCAGAATCGGCTGAAATTTGCGGAATTTCTATCGAAAAAATTGAATTAGCAGCCAAGTACATTCACGAAGCAAAAGGTTTTATTTCGATGTGGACAATGGGCTTGAACCAGTCTGTTATTGGCGTAAATAAAAATCTTTCCTTGATTGATTTGCACTTGATTACAGGAAAAATTGGTCGTGAAGGTAATGGGCCATTTTCTTTAACAGGTCAGCCAAATGCTATGGGCGGACGAGAAGTAGGCGGTTTGGCAAATATGTTGCCAGCCCACAGAGATTTATTGAATCCAGCTCACCGTGAAGAAGTACAAGCATTCTGGGGAGGCATAAAAATTTCGGATAAAGCAGGTTTTTCCGCAACTGAAATGTTTGAAGCCTTGGCAGACGGCAGAATGAAAGCGATTTGGGTAGTTTGTACCAATCCTTTAGTAAGTATGCCCGATGTTACTTTGGTTGAAAAAGCCTTAGAAAAAGCCAAATTCGTAGTGGTTCAAGATATTTCAAATCGTTCTGATACTTTAAAATTCGCTGACGTAGTATTGCCTGCGGCAGCTTGGTTGGAGAAAGAAGGAACGATGACCAATTCTGAAAGAAGAATTACTTATTTACCAAAAATGCTGGATGCTCCGGGCGAAGCAAAAGCTGATACCGAAATTATAAACCTTTTCGCTCAAAAAATGGGCTTTACAGAAGCCTTCAATTACACTTCACTTTCGGAGGTTTACGACGAACATTGTCGTTCTACCAAAGGAACAAATATTGATATTTCTGGGCTTAATTATGAAATTTTAAAAGAAAAAAGAAGTGTTCAATGGCCTTATCCTGCTGATAATCAGTCGAGCAAAATTGAACCTGAAGTTTTTGAAAAATTAAAAAATGAGCAAGGAACAAAACGCTTGTTTACAGACGGCAGGTTCTACACCTACAATCAAAAAGCAAAAATTCATGCTGTGCCAGACGAAAACCGTTCGGAAAGTACGGATGAAAATTTCCCTTTGGTAATGACCACAGGTCGCATCCGTGACCAATGGCATACCATGACCAAAACGGGGAAAGTCAATAAATTGAACCAACATATTGACCAACCTTATCTTGAGATTCATCCAGAAGATGCTTTACAAAGAAATATTGTCGATAATCAAATTGTAGAAGTAATCGGTCGCAGAGGAAAAACACAAGTAAAAGCTAAAGTAACGACCGACGTAAAGCAAGGGCTTTGTTTTATGCCGATGCACTTCGGGAAAATTTTAGGAAGCGATTTCGGAAGAGCTAATAATTTAACCAATAGCCTGTACGACCCACGTTCAAAAGAACCAGATTTCAAATTTACAGCCGTAGAAGTACGAGCATACATCAAACCACAGGAAAAAATCATCATCATCGGGGCTGGTTCTGCGGGTTTGGGTTTTATAAAATCTTATCGAGAACTAAATCAGACCGACGAGATTCATGTTTTTTCAAAAGAAATCTATCCTTTTTATAATAGAGTAATGTTGCCAGATTATATTTCTGGAGCTCAGGACTGGTCGCAATTAGTAAAATTGCGTGAAGACCAATTCAAAGAAGCCAACATACAAGTACACAAAGGCGTAGAAGTAGTAAATATCGACCGAAAAAATAAAACCATTGTTGATTCAGAAGGCAACGAACATACTTACGACAGGCTAATTCTGGGAATGGGTTCAAGGGCATTTATGCCACCTTCAATTCCTAAAATTGCAGGCATTTTTAATATGCGTTCTCGGATAGATGCCGATAGTTTAATGCCCTTTTTAAAACAAGAAAACCCACACGCTTTGATTGTTGGCGGAGGTTTGTTGGGGCTTGAATTGGCGGCTTCTTTGCGTGAAATGAATATCAAAGTAACGATTGTACAGCGTACAAGCCGTTTTATGGACAGACAATTAGACCAATTGGGTTCTGAATTGTTGGCAGAAGAAATTTTAAACTTGGGCATAGAAATATTTTTCAATGACGAAGTATCAGCTTTTTACGGAACAGAAAAATTTGAAGGCGTTCGCCTGAAATCTGGAAGAAAAATTGAGGCACAAGTAGCTGTTTTTGCTATCGGTACTTCGCCCAATGTGGAAATTGCTCGTGCCGCAGGCATTGAAGTAAACCGAGGAGTGGTCGTGAACGATTACTTACAAACTTCTGATGAAAGTATTTTTGCCGCTGGCGAAATCGCTCAGTGGCGTGGACAAATGTGGGGAATTACTGCCGCCGCCGAACAGCAAGCCGATATTATAGCCAAATACATTGCTGGAGATTTTGCTAATTATTACAAAGGCTCGCTTTCAATGAATATCATGAAGATTCAAGGAGTACAATTATGCTCGCTTGGCATGATTGATACGCCTAAATCACCTGATTATGAGGAGATTATTTTTATCGACAAAGCCAAACGCTACTATAAAAAATGTATCATTCACAACGATAAATTGGTTGGTGCAATTTTGATTGGCGATAAATCAGAGTTCTTGGAGTTCAAAGACTTAATCGGCAAGGGCATTGAATTATCCGATAAGCGTTTGGAATTATTGAGAAGTGGCAAAAAAGCTGACCCAGTAATGGGAAAATTGGTGTGTTCGTGCAATAATGTGGGCGAAGGAAATTTGAAAAATGCCATTGTGAGTGGCTGTAAGGATTTTACGGCTTTGTGTTCGCAAACTGGTGCTGGTATGGGCTGTGGAAGTTGCCGACCAGAAGTAAGGGCAATTTTAGAAAATACTTTAAATTAGAAATGGTTGAGGTTTAATACTTGGTGAAAATGACGTTATTTTAAGTTCTTAACTCATCACTCCTAATTCATCATTTTATTGGTTTTCCCTATAAAATGAATTAGGGAAGTTATCATCAGACAGACTTCCCTAAATTCTTTAGACAGAGGTTAAAAAACTGTTTCGCCATAATCGTTAATGTTTAAAGATTAACGATTTGAAGCTACTACTACGTCACGGTTTGTGATAAGGTTTGTTTTGATTTCAAATGTTTTTGACTCAACAACATTCACATTTTGGCTAATTACTTCGATTGTATATTTACCATCTGCCAAGCTTGAGAAGTCAAAAGTTTTAGCGAATTTACCAGCTTTTGTATCAACGTACTCACGGTGGATTTCGTTTTTGTCAGCATCAACTACTAATACTACAACTTTTTTGCTTGCGATGTTATCAACCCAAACATTGAAGCTTAAAGTGTTGTTTACTTGAGCAATTTTGCTTTTTACAAGCGTTGCGTTTTCGTCTTTAGTTGAAGCGAAAGTATTTACATTTGATAAGCAAACCATAGTAACCGCTACGATAAATGCTTTAACTGTGTTCTTTTTCATGATTCTAAATTTTTAAATTGTTTGTTATTTATTAGTTGTTGAATTAATTGTATTTTTCTAAGAATTTATTTTTTACTTTAAACTCATTTTATATCTGGACGTCACTGGATAACCGATGTTTTTATTTCAAAAAAGTGAACTAAATTTTTGATTTTTTAGTTTAGCTCGATTCTTAAAAACTTACGCTTGTCGTTCGTTTGACGATGTAAACTTAGAAAAGGATTTTTAAATAACAATCATCCAAACACAACTTTTTTCACTTTTTCAAGAAAGTTCCTCTAAAAAAAATCATATTTATTTGAATAGTACTATTTTCAAAACTACATTTATAAAAAATATTAAAAATGTTCAATGTAATTTTTTGCCGTTTTATAGTTTTGATTTTCAGTATATTAAGTATAAACTACTATTTTAGTATGCTAAATAAATATATCTTAACAGATATTTTAAACAAAATATGACATGAAAGACTACTCATTATTTAAAATAAATCTAATCGGAGGAATCGTTTCACCCGGCACTTTACAAAACATTTTGGAAGCAGCAAAATTGGCAGGAGTACGTGAAGTAAGCTTCGGTGCAAGGCAACAATTGTTAATGTATGTGAAGGCTGAAACTGTTCGTGGAAGTGGAATTTTAGAATTTAAGAAAAAATTGTACGAATCTAATATTTTATTTGAAGTAGATTCAGATAAAAAACCTAATATTATTTCTTCGTATTGTGCAGAAGAGGTATTTCCGACGGGTCAGTGGATTTCGGAAGGGATTTATAAAGACATTTTTGATGGCTTCGACTATGAACCCCAACTAAAAATTAATATTTCAGATTCGCAGCAATCATTTACGCCATTCTTTACGGGTAATCTTAATTTTATTGCTTCAAGTATTCAAAATTTTTGGTACTTGTACGTTCGTTTCAAGCAGTCCAACAAAATTTTTCGTTTTCCGATATTGATTTATACTTTAGAAATTCCGAAAGTTTGCCAAAGAATAGAAGAAGTAATGCTATCGTCTGGAGAAATGGATGAACACGAAGTATATGAAAAAGTAATCGCCAAAGGCGAAGTAATTTCACAAGTAATACAGGAAGATTTGCTTTTGCCAAAATTCTCCCTCCCCTATTACGAAGGCTTCAACCGTTATGGCGAAAAAACTTGGCTGGGCATTTATCGTAGAAACGAGACTTTTTCGATTGAGTTTTTATTAGAAATTTGTCGAGTATGTTTAGAAACTAAAATTGGTCAAATCTGTACAACGCCGTGGAAATCTCTGATTGTAAAAGGCATTGAAAATAAACATCGCCTTATTTGGGATAAACTTTTGGGCAAGTACGGCATTAATGTGCGTCATGCTGCCAACGAATTGAATTGGCAAGTAGAAGATTTTTCACAAGAAGGCTTGTCGTTGAAGAAAAGTATCATTCGAGAATTTGACGATGAAGATGTCCGAACTTTTGGTTTGTGTTTTGCGGTTCAAACTCGTTCAAAATCAGAAGTATTTGGTTCTGTGGTCATCAAAAAAAGGAAAGTTTTTGCGGGGCTTTTTCATGTGTTTGATATTTATCATACCGTAGATTTCAACCCGAATACTCGTGAATTGGTTTTATTTGAGCAATCTGTACATAAAGCCCATGTGCCAGAAATGTTACAGAGATTGTCCAAACGTTATTATGCACAAGGCAATGTAAACAAAGAAGCCATTAAAAAAGAGGAAAATCCGAAAAGTGAAACTAATAGCACAGAACTGTTTCAATGTAAAACCTGCTTCACAATTTACGACAGTCGCTTTGGCGATTCTGTCAACGGTATTGTGGCAGGTATTCGTTTTGCTGATTTACCTGCCTCTTATTGTTGTCCGATGTGCGAAAGTGAAAAAAGTACTTTTGTAGCTGTAAAAGCCGATAGTTTGTTAGTGTAACTGAAATTTTAGGTTAGAATCATAAAAGAGACAGCCGATGGGCTGTCTCTTTTTTTATAAATGAATATGATAACGTTTTTCAAAGTAGGGTTTGAAAACCTTTTTATCAAGATAATTAAAGATTAACAAAGTATTCACAATCAATAAAGTATTAATGAAAATTCGGTTTTGGAAAATCCTTACACTTGCGTTTACGTCAAATGATGTTTTTATGCTACTGTTACTTGCAAGAGCCATCACAAGCGTAGTAATGATCAAAATCACCGAGAGTATCAAAAAGTAAAAAGGAAGTTTGCTGGTTTTTCTTTCCAAAACTACTTCTTGCGAAAGTTCCCATTTGTCAATCAACTTATCTGTAAAATTGACTGCCGTTTTTTCTAATGGCATTTCAGCCAAAAGAGCGTGCATTTCGACATACTCTTGAAAGAGTACTCGGTATTCTGAGCTATTAGCCAAGCATTCATTGTGGCGGGCAATGGTTTCTGCTGTGGCTGTGCCGTCTAAAATATCAAAAATTTCTTCGTCTTTCATCATCTTGTTTGCTCGAATTTTCTTCAAGATTTATAATAAGGTATTTACTTCATTTCCTAAAATCCTTTTCATTTCTTCAGCAAGGCGTTTTCTGGCTCTGCACAATTTTACTTTTACAGTATCAGCCGAAATGCCAATAATTTGTGCGATTTCTTCCAAAGATTGTTCTTTCAGATAAAATAGCGTTATTATCGTAACGTCGTCGGGCGGAAGCTTATTTAAGGCAAGTTGAATATATTTTTTTTGTTCGTTGGTTTGTAAGCTATGGCTACTTTCGGTACTGGCTTTTTGGGCTGATTCAGAAAGGCTAATGTCGTCCATTTCTATGTTTTTCTTTCTTTTAAACATCAGGGCGGCATTAAAAACAATGCGATAAAACCAAGTAGTAAATTTAGCGTCTTGGTTGAAAGTAGCCAAAGCGTTGAAAGCCTGCATAAAAGCATCTTGAGCTACTTCTTCTGCATCTTCACGAGTGCCAACAATTTTGTACGCCACCGTAAAGGCATAATCCTTGTGGCGATTGGCAAGCTCACGATAGCCAGATTTATCGCCTGAAAGAATACGCTGAATAATAAAAGTATCTGTTTCTTTAGTTTTCACGCTGATTGGATGCTGTTACTTTACAAAAGGTTACAGAAAGATAATAAAAATATTTTTTCAATTTTACTGTAACCTCTTAAAGCTTTCCAACATCATATCGGCAGAAATTCAATTATAAAACATAAATTTTTTAACGACATGGAAATCTCTGATAATTTAGTTCCCTTGATGGGTATTATGGTACCGATTGTAGCAATCATCAGTACTTTTACAATGATTGTATTTTTAAGAAAATACGAAAACGATGAAAAAATGGCAATGATTGCCAAAGGCATTACTCCGCCCGATAAAAACTCAAGAAGTTATAATGTTAATCCGAGTCATTCTTTGCGTTGGGGCTTTGTATTGATAGGTTTCGGCGTAGGTTTGTTGATGGGAAGCGTTTTGGAAAGTGCTTTGAATATCGACAGCGATGTAGCTCATTTCTCAATGATTTTTATCTTCGGCGGTTTGGGTCTATTAGCTTCTTATTTTTATCAAATGAGTATCGACAAAAAGAACGAAGTAAAAGAATAAGCCAATTTTACGCAAAGCAAAAGCCTCATAGACTCGTTTTATGAGGCTTTTTTGTTTGGGTATTTTTTCTTTAAAGCATTTAACAAGTATTAACATATTTTAAAGAGATGAACTGGGCGTTTTATCGTTATTTTGAAGCACAATTTATACGCCATCTGTCAACAAGTTTTTCATTGTCAGACTTTTCACAAAAAAACTGATTGCTTATCAACTAAGTAACAAACCCAATTTAAACTACTGAGTTTAACCTCTATCAATAGCAAACCTTCTTCCAACGGGAGCGAAGGTTTTTTTATTGTTCATTCAAAAACAGTAAATTGTAAAATATCTGTCTGGAAAAGTATTGAAAAAAGCTATTGTGCTTTTTTTCAGGAGTTTATAAAAATGCAGTATTTTACAATTTTAATTAAATAGATTGATAGATGATACAATTCAAAAATCTTCTCGAACTTAAAAATTTCGTCGGCAAAGAAATCGGTACAAGCGAATACTTAATAATTACGCAAGAAATGATTAATGATTTTGCCAAAGCTACAAACGATGCTCAGTGGATTCATGTAAACGAAGAAATGGCAAAGAAGTATTCGCCTTTTAAAAGAACTGTTGCTCATGGTTTCCTTACGCTTTCTTTAGCACCTCAATTTTTTACCCAATTATTCAGCGTAACATCTGTAAAAATGGGACTCAATTATGGGGCAAACAAAGTACGTTTTACTTCTGCTGTACCTTCGGGTAGTAAAGTACGCATGAAAGCAAGTTTGCTTGAAGCCGAAGAAAGCCAACCAAATGGTTTGAAGATTACGGTGAATTGTATTTTTGAAATCGAAGGAGTAGAAAAGCCCGTTTGTATTGCCGAGCTAATTTCGATACTTTATGAATAATTTAAAATAGGCGTTTAATTTTTAACTGATTTTTATTAAGAATTCGCAAAAACCTTATTGATGTGTACGTTGTTCTATTAATAATTATATTTTTTTCAAAATTTGG
This sequence comes from Arcicella rigui, assembly GCF_034929435.1. NCBI lineage: Bacteria > Pseudomonadati > Bacteroidota > Cytophagia > Cytophagales > Flectobacillaceae > Arcicella > Arcicella rigui. Next base: position 61,050 of record NZ_JAYFUM010000020.1, on the reverse strand, counting down.
ATGAATTCAATGGGATGGTCGAAAGTAATAAATCACTGATTTTTATTAACTTTGTTAAGATATTAACCAAATTTGAATTGCCCCTTTAATAAGCCACTTAATACAATGAGACTAAAAGTTTGTGGAATGCGTAACCCTGATAATATCAGAGAGTTACTCGGAATTGCCCCCGACTACATGGGTTTTATTTTTGTCGAGAAATCAAGCCGATTTGTAGCAGAAGAACTTGATGAAGAACTCTTGAAATCATTTCCACATCAAGTAAAAAAAGTGGGAGTTTTTGTGAATGCCTCACAAGCTTATATATTAGATAAAGTAAAAAAATATGCCCTCGATTACGTACAATTACATGGCGAAGAATTACCAGATTTTTGTAGAAATCTAAAATTCAAAGGCGTAAATATTATTAAGGCTTTTTCGGTGGATGCAAGTTTTAATTTCGGAAAACTTCAAAATTATAAACCTTATTGTGATTTCTTTTTGTTTGATACAAAAGGAGAGCTGAAAGGCGGCAACGGAATTACTTTCGACTGGTCAATTTTAAAAAGATACGATAATGATAAACCATTTTTCCTGGCGGGCGGAATAGATTTAAGCAACGCACATCTGGCTTTAGAACTAAAAGGACTGAAAGTTCATGCGATTGATGTAAATAGTAAATTTGAGATAGAGCCAGCTTTGAAAGACATCTCAAAAATCGGTGAACTGATAAAAATCTTAAAACCAACAGAAGCAATCTTAACATAAAATGATAGCACCAGAAACATATAACGTAAACGAAAAAGGATATTACGGACAATTCGGCGGAGCTTTTATTCCCGAAATGTTATATCCTAACGTAGAAGAACTGCGGGTTTCTTACCTCAGTATCATGGCTGAACCATCTTTTAAGGAAGAATTTGACGCACTTTTAAAAGATTTTGTTGGTCGCCCAACGCCATTGTTTTTTGCAAAACGTCTTTCAGAAAAATACAATACCAATATTTATTTGAAACGAGAAGACCTTTGCCACACGGGTGCTCATAAAGTAAACAATACGATTGGACAAATTTTAGTAGCCAAGCGTTTGGGGAAACACAAAATTGTAGCCGAAACAGGTGCAGGTCAGCACGGAGTAGCCACGGCAACCGTTTGTGCTTTAATGGGCTTAGAATGTATCGTTTACATGGGCGAAATTGACATTCAACGTCAAGCACCCAATGTAGCTCGTATGAAAATGTTAGGAGCAAAAGTAGTTCCAGCCACCAGTGGCTCAAGAACGTTGAAAGATGCTACCAACGAAGCCATGCGTCACTGGATTAACAATCCTGTTGATACCCATTATATTATTGGTTCGGTAGTTGGCCCACACCCTTACCCTGACATGGTAGCTCGTTTTCAGTCGGTAATTTCAGAAGAAATTAAATGGCAGTTAAAAGAAAAAACAGGTAAAACCAATCCAGATTATGTAATTGCTTGTGTAGGTGGTGGTTCAAATGCCGCAGGAGCGTTTTATCACTTCTTACATGATGAAGAAACAAAACTCATCGCCGCAGAAGCCGCAGGACATGGCATTAACTCTGGAATGTCGGCAGCGACAACTTTCTTGGGAAAACCAGGCGTTTTGCATGGAAGTAGAAGTATTTTGATGCAAACAGCAGACGGACAAGTAGTAGAACCACATTCTATTTCAGCAGGTTTAGATTACCCCGGTATCGGTCCAATGCACGCTCATTTATTTGAAAGTAAAAGAGCCACATTCTTTGACGTAACCGATGACGAAGCAATAGAGTCAGCCATGGAACTTTCTCTATTAGAAGGAATTATACCTGCCTTAGAATCCGCTCATGCTTTAGCCGTTTTACCAAAATTAGGAGCAAAACCAGAAGAAGTAATAGTGATTAACCTTTCTGGACGTGGCGATAAAGATTTGGAGACTTATCAGAAGTATATTAAGTAAGAAGTAAAATATTTGTCAAACAAAAACGGCTTTTCCGATTTAATCGGAAAAGCCGTTTTTGTTTATTCAATTGTCCATTTAACTGAAAATAGACGTTTTTTTATTATTTTCAAAGTACTCAAAATGTCTTCATCTTTCGGAAAATCTCCATAAACCAAGTTACTGAAATCTCCATTAAATGCAGAAGATAATTCTTTCCAGATATTGTCTAAATCTTTAAAAATACAAGCCTCATTTGGGTGATTTGATAACCATTGGTTATTACTTCTAAAGCTCACGAGGTCATCGTTAGCTACTTTTAGTAACATGACATCAAATTTAGGACTATTTAAGAAAGCTAAGAACTCATCTTGTTTCAAAAGCTGATGTAGGTCGTAAGTATGTCTTATTTTTTTCTTTAAATCATCAATCGCTTCATCTGAGTATGAAAAGCGAACCAAACTCATAATTTTTTCACAGATTGTTCTTTCGGGTTTTAAGACTTGCACCCCAAAAGGCATTAAGCCATAATTATTTGCGATTTGTTCTTGATTAGTTTTTAACATCATTTCTCCTACGAACGATATTACTGTTTTTGTGGTAAATGGTTCATAGTAGCCAAGCCAAGTTGATTCTAAAATCAAACTATCTCTTACTTGTCCATAATTTCCTGCAAATACTTTAGGATAAGTATGAGCCGTTTTTCTAATCATTCCCATTTTTCGAGTAACTTCCTTTAATTCAATTTCGGGTAACACTTTACTTACAATGCTACTAATCGTTTTGATTTTAGTTTTGAGCTTGTTATCTGTTTCTCCATCTTTTCTGATAACCACCAAATCAATATCTTCCGAAAACCGTTCTATCATTTTATAACATTTAGCCAAAGCTGTGCCACCTTTAAATATAGTATCTTCACCAATATTATGATTGAAAACAAGATACAACGCATAGGTAACCCAATAGTCTTTTTCGATGTAAATAGCTGGAATATGTATCATTTCTGAAGTATATTCAATTGACTGTCTGTATAGATTTTTGTTTTCGTGAAGTTTCATACAATATGCCATTTTACCGAGGTAGGCAAAACTTTTGCCACACCTGTAATTTTATATTTAGAGACAGGATTCAATGACTTATAAAGTTGTTCGGTAAACTCAGTCTGTTCTAATTGGTCCAAGAACGCACCTAATAGAGCTTTAGTAGCTGGCGGATACTTTAAGGCAAGCTTAACTAAAATACTTTTATCTTCTTTAGACAGACTTTGTAAAATTGCTAAGAAGCGTTTACATAAAAAATCACTTCTTGAATCTGGAATTTTTTTTATGTATCTTATCGAGTCAAGTATTTGTAATAGAGGTATATTTGATTTAGTTATTATGTTATTTTGTTTAATAAATGAAATTTTATACCATTCTCTTTTAAAACTGGGTCGAACTTTATTCCTTCCAATCTGAATAGTATTGCTTATCTGCGTAGTTAATCCTAATTGGCTATAAATGCTATATCCAGTAATATAACCAATTATTTTTCCATCATCTTCTAATAAGTCTTTTACAACTTCTCTTTGGTTTGGTTTGAGAAGACCAAATGGAGTATTTTCAGGTTTATAGTATTTACCTTTAGATAATTTTGCTATTTTACCTGATTTTACTAATCTATTCAGTGCTTTTATAACTGCTTCAGTTCTATTCTCTTCAGATATAAAGTCTGAATAGGTGAATATATATCCTTTAGATAGTTTATTGATTTTAAGTAATATGTTTTCAGATACTTTCATATTATTTTTATTGTACAAGTTTAACAAAAAATGTCCAGTTTTTTATTAAAAAAACTGGACATTTTTTGTTAAACTATAAAAATTAATTTTAAAACTTCAACCATTCCCCCTTCGCTCTCATTACTTGTTCTATTACGTCTCTTACTGCTCCTTTTCCACCATTTTTTGGGGAAATATAGTTGGAAATAGATAATATTTCATCACAAGCATCGGCCGGACAAGTTGAAAATAGTTCCGGGCGAATCATTACTTCATAATCGGGTAGGTCGTCGCCCATGTACAAAATGTTATTTTCTGGAATTTGTACTTGGTTTAGCCAGTCTTGATAAATCTGTAATTTACTCTTCCCGCCAGAACCCATAAAAACATCATGGATTTTTAGATTTTGTAGTCTTTTTCTAACGCCTTCGTGCTTACCGCCCGTTATCACACAAATTCTATAACCTGCTTGTACGGCACGTTCGAGAGCATAACCGTCTCTGATATGGAAAGTACGGTAATGTTCGCCTGTTTCTAATACATTCACCGAACCGTCTGTCATTACGCCATCAATGTCGAATACAAAAGTGGTGATTTGTTGGAATGGATTTAAACTCATTTCTCGTTTTGATGTAATATACCTTCTGATAAGGCTCGATAAATTTGTTGATAATCGGGCTTTTGTTTCAAGAAAAGTAAATGTTGATTGATGATTTTTTGGTCGCCACGCACTGCTGGCCCAGTTTGTACTTTGAAGATATTTTTTGCTTCAATCGCTTTTTTGAAGGTTTCGTAAATGAGTGGTTTAAGTAGCTCAAACTCAAGGTCGTTTTCTTCTACAAGCTCCTGTGCAATACCCATTAAATGGTTGGTGAAATTACAAGCAAAAACTGCTGCTACGTGCAGTACTTTTCGTTCTTCTGAATTGACGGCATAAGTAATATCCGAAATGTCTTGTCCAAGAGTTATCAACAAGTTTTCCACATCTTCGTTTTCAGACTCTATACAGATGGGAATTTCGTTAAAATTCACGTGGAACATCTTTGAAAAGGTCTGAATAGGATAAAAAACACCTGTTTTGATAGGAATATCACTGTGAACTCTGAGTAGTTCGTCCATTTCTTTAAGTGACTTACTACCAGAAGTGTGGATAAGTATGGCATTCAGCGGAAGCCTTAAATGTTTAATGATTTCAGCAATGGCGTCATCTGAAACACACAAAAAAAAGACCTTAGAAGGAGAATCCGTAAAGTCGAGTGTTCGCATTGCAGCAGCATTATATAGCTTTTTTACAAGAGCATCTGCATTTTTAGGATTTCGGCTATATACTTCCTCTACACTATGACCTACTTTTTCAAGTGCCTGAGATAGATGCCAAGCTACGTTTCCAGAACCAATAAATGAAATTTTCAAGGTTTATATAAGATTATAATCGCAGTGGCGGTATCTACGAAAAATTATTTTTTGAATAAAAAACTAAATCATTACAATATTAATGAAGTAATGTGATAAAAAAGCTCAAAAATCAGTTTTATCCACAGAATATATGATTGTAAATGTCAAGTTTTACTATTGTACAAAATTTTTCGGAAATCAAGAAGGAAATATTAATCCTCATAACTGAGAATTGGAGTATAGAATTGTATAAATTTTGTAGAAAATGGTCAACGTTTTGTGTTTTGGGTAAAAAAGTACAAGAATGCTTTAGGCAATAAGCTTTTGGCATTAGGCAAAATTTTATTTTTTTGAAGTAAAAAGCTATTTATTAATAGCTTATGGCTTAAAGTCTATGGTGATTAAAAATGTAAAACCTTGTCCAGTTTGATGCTTATTTAATAAAAAACGAGCCATCCAATTGAATGAATGGCTCGTTTAAATCGGCAAAGAGAATTTAATTTTACCAGAAAACAGTATATAAAGCTGAAAGCACACCGCAGATTAAAATAGAAATAACCACAAATGATGAGGAAACTTTAAACATACTTCCGTCAATCGCCAAGCCTTTGGTTTCTTCTTTCTTGCGAGCTTCAATTAATGAAATAATCACCATCAGCACCACCAAAATAACGTAAACCCAAAGCGTTCTGTCTAAAAATGGAATGGGTTCGGTATGAAGTAAATTCGGTAAAGCTTTGAACAAAACTGAAAGTGGCAAAGTCAGCGTAGCTGCAATAATGGCAGCCGTTGAAGTCGTTTTTTTCCAGAATAAACCCAAAGAAAACAGAGCAAAAGCACCCGGCGTAATATAATTTGAATACTCTTGGATGAATTGATAGGCTTGCTCAAGGTGACGAAGCTGTGGCGTAACTACCAAAGCAATCGCAAAAGAAGTCCAAACGGCGTACCTTCCCACCAAAACGGTTTGGCGTTCAGAGGCATTTTTATTAATGATTTTCTTATAAATATCTAAACTAAAAATCGTAGCGATACTATTACATTTACTTGCCAATGAAGCCACAATCGCAGCGGTGAGGGCAGCAAAAGCCAATCCTTTTAGCCCTTGAGGTAATAAATTCATCAAAGAAGGATAAGCGTGGTCTGGTTTTACAATACCTTGTAAATCAGTCATTTCTTTTTGGAAATCTCCATTTTGATACAAAACAAAAGCCGCAATGCCCGGAATTACACAAATCAAAGGAATTAATAATTTAAGAAAAGCAGCGAAAATAATTCCGCTTCGAGCCGTTTTTAAATCTGCTCCCAAAGCACGTTGAACAATGTACTGATTACAGCCCCAATAATTGAGGTTATTAATCCACATTCCTCCTATCAAAATCGAAAGACCAGGCAATTCATAATAATACTTATCTCCTTTTGAGAAAATCATGTGAAAATGGTCGTCGGCTTTTACTTTCAAGAGTGACAATCCGTCAAAAACACCACTTCCACCAAATTTATCTGAAACCATATTTAAGGCTAAATAAGTAGTAGCCAATCCGCCTAAAATCAACACAACTACTTGAATTACGTCGGTATAGCCAATTACCTTCATGCCACCAAGCGTAATAAGTATGGCAAAAATCGACAATGCAAACATACAGTATTCAAAAGGAACGTCTGCAATGGTTTCAATCGCCAATGAACCCAAGTACAGAATAGAAGTTAGGTTGATAAATACATAAAGTAAAAGCCAAAAAACAGCCATAATAGTTGCCACGGTGTCATTGTAACGAAGCGAAAGCAACTGTGGCATGGTATAAATTTTATTTTTCAGATAAATCGGAATAAAGAAAACCGCCACGATAATCAAAGTGGCAGCCGACATCCATTCGTAAGAAGAAATGGCTAAACCAATGGCAAAACCAGAACCCGACATGCCGATAAAGTGTTCGGCTGAAATATTGGAAGCTATCAACGACGCTCCGATTGCCCACCAAGTAAGCGAGCCTTCTGCCAAGAAAAAGCCTGTGGTAGTAGTATTTTTGGCTTTGTTTTTTTGAAAAACAAAATAGCCGTAGCCACCTACAAAAATTAAATAAAGAGCAAAAACGAGGTAATCAAGGGATTGAAGATGGTTCATGTTTAGGGATAATGTAATCAATATAGTTAAATAAAATCTTAGATAAGTATAAAAGAAGATTTTTAAAATAATTACTCTTTTCTGGTAAAAATACTTTTGATTGAGCTTAACCGTTTTTACAGGAAATCCTTTGCTATACAATTATGAAAAAAATATCACTATTGCTTTTGACTTGTTGCTTTACGCATATTTTATCGGCTCAAACGCCTTCATTGAGCCAGCTTTTCTATCCGAATCTTAGTCTAAGAGCCGAATTTATGCCCACGACAACGATGTCGAACGGACAAAAATTTGGTTTTAGTCGGAATACGGCTTTGGGAATTATTCCACTGAGTACAGAAATTCAAGCAGGGATTGGTTTTGGTAAAAAGGCAGATATTCAAGCCAAACATTCATTATTGATTGCTAATCTGGCTCAAATCAACACGACAATTGATGGAAGAGAGCAACCCGAGGGTGGCTACAAAACATTGGGGATGACTTTCGTACAATTGAAAGCCAGTTTGAGAGAAAAATTTTGGGTTTATGCCGTTGGCGGAGGTATTACGCAAACCAATGAAACTTTTCTGAATCCACAACCATATTTTTATGGAGGAGCGGCACGTTTGCGAATTTTGGGTTTGCGCACGCAAATACTTTATGGAACAGCCATTGTGTATAGTCAGAAATTCAGAATTATACCTGTTTTTGGTTTTACAAAAGCCTTGGGGAACGACTGGAAAGTATCGGGTGTATTACCATTTCGGGCAAGCTTAACTTACAAAGCCGAACCGTGGCTACATTTGGATTTGAATACAGTTTATGACGGTTATAGTGCTGGTTATCAAGAATATTCAACGGCTGAAAAACTGATTCGCAGACAAAATTACCAGCAGGTTCGTTTTACAGTCTCGGCGAATGCCCATGTCCTGAATGTTTTTAATCTTGGTATTGAAGGCGGTTTGGCTGGCTTCCGACAAGTAAAGACGTTTAATTCTGCCAATGAAAATTTAAGTACTTCTTCCCTACCCGCTGCACCGTACTTGGGTTTTAGCATTCGTTACATTACAAGTAAATCGAAATTATCGTCTAAATTTTTGAAACAAACGGGAATTGATTTTTAAGGAGTGGAGTAAAGTTTTTCAGATACTTCAATTATTGTTAATGTATTGAGAAATTAAACAATTAACAGATAACCAGTAACGGATAACTTTACGAAGTACTTAATCAAACTTTACTGCTTTTTTGATAAAATAACCCAAGCCCAACATCGAAAAAATAATAAGTCCTAAGATGAAGAATTGAGCAATACTTCCTTCGCTCGGATGCTCAATGAGTTTTCGGATTTCTTGGGCTTGCGTTCCTAACCAAACAGAAAGGATGGTTCGGGGCAACATGCCAATAAAACCTGCTGAAAGAAAGTTTTTAAGTTTTGTGCCTGAAAATGAGAAAAGCACGTTTGTCACAGCAAAAGGCAACACTGGCGAAAGTCGAGCTAAAAGGATGATTTTGAATTCATCTTTTTGAAGGTTTTCAAGTATTTGCTTTACTTTTGGTTTTTCTGAAAGAATGTTTAAAAACTTCCCTCCGTCAATCAATTGGGCAATTTTATAGCCCAAATATGAGGCAATCCAATAGCTTAAAGCCAAAGGGACGAGAGCTTTCCAAGCTAAAAAATAACCACTCAGCAAAGCAATAAAAGTAGTCGGTGTGAGGGCAAAAGCCATTGAAAAACACGCCAATAAAAAAGCGATACACCAAGCTTGTGTAGAAAAATGATGTACTTCTTGCTCGTGCGTGATTATCCAATAACTCAGGCTTGAACTTGCCAAAAGAGGCATTAATCCTAAGAAAAAAGTATAAAGAATGGTAAATGTATTTTTTTTGAAGAATGATAACATAAGTAGTGATTGGTGATTAGTAATTGGTGATTAGTTGTGCTTGCCAAATCATCAATCATTTAAAAAGTAAAGAACATCGCTCAAATTATGCTCATTACTTTTACAAAGATAAGTCACATCCTAATGAATTTATCATCCTAAGTTCAAGCCTAAAAATCTGTAAATTTTATCGGAAGTAAATCGCCCACAGATTCGGTAATTAAAATTTGCTGATTTGCTCCTACCATAATAAAACGAATAGGCGATTTTTGTCTGACTTCGTACTCCAACATCGCTTGTCGGCAAGCACCACATGGCGGAACACCTCTGAAAATATCTTCTTTTCCGGGACGAGCAATTACAGCAATCGCTTTAATGATTCGTTCGGGATGATTTGCCCCGACCCAAAAAATTGCCGATTGTTCAGCACAAGAACCCGAAGGGAAAGCCGCATTTTCTTGGTTATTGGCAGTAATGATTTCGTTGTTGTCTAATAAAATGGCTGCTCCCACATGAAAATTTGAATAGGGAGCATAAGATTTATAAGTAGCTTTTCGGGCTTCGTTCAAAAGTTGTTGCTCAAGTGTCGAAAGTTCAGCGTCATTATTGTACGTTTCAAGGTTGATGCTTAAAGTAAGTTTTTGCATATCAGTTAATTAAGTTTTGTCAGGGTATATTTTTAGATGGGGAAAATTATAACGAAAAACTACTTTGGAATAGTTCATGATATTTTTGAAAAGATGATTGGCTGAAAGAGAATAGGTATGAAAATGCACTATTACCACCAATACACCCAAATTGAGTTCTAATACAGATTTTCAGAGTATCAACTCAGTTTGACAGAGCTTTAACTCAGATTTATTGAGTACTGACTCAGTGCAAGCGAGTAGGTACTCAGATTTTCTGAGCTTCGATACCGTTTTGGTGAGCTTCAACTCTGATTTTCAGTATTCCAGCTCGCTAAATCTGTAAGCTAATACAGAAAATCTGAGTTAGAATGCAGTTTCAGTGAGTTGTGACTTTTTTGATGACAGAACGATGTTTGATATTTAGAAATAAATACTTAGTTTTAAAACAAGTCTGAACCAAATAGAAATTTGCTAAGGAGTTCAGAGAAATGCAATTTAACCGCCATTGACTGTAAAAAACGGGGTGTATGGCGGTTATATATTCGTTGAGCTGTAAGTAAGCATAGGACACCCCAGCATATATATTATGACAAAAAAAGAACTAAACACATTTCTTCAAAGTACTACAAATAAAATCAAAGACAATGTACTTTCTAAGGTTTACGACCAATTAGCATTACAACCTGGACTTAGAGCAAATTTAAACCCTGCATTTCCATATCCTCATAAGTTAAGAGTTGGTATAATAAACAATTGCCTTGCCGTAGAATATATTGGGCCTAACAACGACAATGAAGATAATTTCAATTATGAGGGTGTTTATAATGAGTATTTAGATGTCTATGACTTTTTAGGTGTTGAAATAAAACATCTTAAATGTATCAGTTTACCAATTCAGACAAATATTGAAAATATGAGTTTCTTTTTAGGCGACTCAATGACATATTTAACAGACTACTTCTATGACCTCACTCAACTTCCTTATGAGTATTTACAATTTGACGGATTTGTTGACTTTTCAAAGCCAACTGAACCAATATTTGTTTCAAACACAAATTTCTTTTGGACAGACGAAGAAGGGCTTTTAAAAATAAAACATATTGACTTTTTAGAAATATTTCCTCGGGACGAAGAGGGAAATGTTTATTATCAAGATACAAGTGCTTTAGATAATTTTGCAAATTTTATTATTAATTATAAAGTCCCTACATATAAAACAGAGCTTCACGGCATTTTGAATGAATTCATTGAGCTTATCAATCTTCGAGATGTATCAGAACCACAGATAACTAAGTTTTTGTCAGACAACCCAAAAATACTTCAATTGGCTTTTGGTGTTAATGAGCTCAACCCTGAAGTATTACTTAAATGGCAGTATAATACCGATAAAGATGATTTAAAGCCTGACTTTTTACCAATTAGAATGGATGGATATGCTGATTTAATGGAGTTTAAATTGCCTTATCTAAAAAGAAATCCTATGGTTGGAACTCCTGAAAGAAGACATTCATCTTTTGAAATTAATACTGCAATTTCACAACTTGACACATATGAAGAATGGTGTTCTCAAAAAATAAATACTGACTGGTTAGAGCAAAACAAGAACATAAAAATTTTGCATCCAAGAAGATTTTTAATAATTGGACACAGTAAGGACTTTTTAAAAGAAGATAGAGCAAAACTCAGAAATAAAAGAAACACAACGGTTTTTACCTATGATGAATTCATTGAGATGACACGTTTTCAATTATACAGAATGCGATAAATGAGTATTTCCGCCGTTGTTGGTGTTTTTTCACCAACAACACGTGCGTAAGCCACACGCCAATTATCGAAATACTTGTTACTAAAAAGAATAACTTAACCAGTTTGAGACTAATTCTGGACTAATTTAACATTAGAAATTTATAAAAGATAGCATGATAAAAACATTTTATTTCACTCTTGTATTTTCCATTTTCCTGATTTTTACAAGTTGCAAAACTGGTGAAAGGGTTTACCAAAATGACTATATCAAACTTACTATTCCAGAAAGTTGGATAACTATTTATAAGGATAAAAAAGAGAACAATCTTTGGCTGACAATATCACTTATTCCCAAAGACGATAAATTTTATCAAGAATTTCCAAAGGACGCACACGTGCAGAATTTAAGTATTGTTGCCATAAATTCTGATGAAATGTCCCAACAAGGTGGCTGGACAGAATTTAACGAGTACGTCCAAAAAAATTATGAAAGTACCATGAAATCCTGTAAAGTTTCAGCAAAAACGAATATTACTTTCAAAGGTAAAAAATGTTGGTTTTGGGAAAGCATAAGACCTAAAAATGGTATTGACTACAAACAAAAAATTTATAGCTTTGAATTGGATAAATACTACATAACTATTATTTCGACACAATCTATTGGTCTTGAAGCCAATGACATTGAGAGAATTATAAAAAGTATTGAACTAAAAATGTAAGCAAATGTTGCCTTATATTTATACATTATAAGTTTTAGTTTTTCTGCCATTGTTGGTGTTTTCACGGGGTCGCCAAGACCAACAACACGTGCGTTAGCCACACGCCAATTATCGAAATACTTGTTATTAAAAAGAATAATTTAATCCTCGCTTGGCGTAGTGTTCCTACACTTCGTCAATGAGTAAGCAATGTTCCATTACAAAAATACAAGGCAATTTATTCGTGTACCTGCTGTACTATTATTCGTTGTATTCTAAGAATGCCTGACACACTGAGGTAGTAAAACACTACGCCAAGTAAGGTAAACAACTTACTCTAAAAATTTTATGGTAAGACTTATAATATTCATATTCTTTTTTACTTTGATACACACTGTTAACGGACAAAAAAACAGTTTTGCTAAAGCACGACCTCGCACATGGACACAAAAAGCGATGGATGAAGAAGAACGCAATCACAATTGTATCAAGAAAAAATATACATCTTTAACGTCTCGTCTTAAAAGGTATCCATTTAATGTATCATCAAAAATACAGTTTGCTTCATTTGAAGGAGATTTTTATTTACTTGATAAAGAGATTATTCAGCAAGATAGTTTTCCCAGAATTAATGACAGAATGCTTTATTCAAAACTTACAGAGGTTAAAACACTCACCTATTTAGAGGTTGACAAACTAACTGACATATTTTATAACTATGGTTTTAGAGGGTCAATTCATGTAAATATTGAAACAGCTTGTTACAATCCAAGAAATGCGATATTGTTTTTAGACAATAATGGTGAAATAGTTGATTTTATTGAAATTTGCTTTGAATGTCATAAGGCAAGAACAAGTTCAGATAAAATTTCATTAGGCGATATGTGCGACCAAAAATTAAATATGCTTTTTGATTTGTTTAAAAAAGTTGGAATAGAATATAGCATAACAGGTATTAAACCAGACTAATGATAACAATAGCAAGTAATAATTAAGCTCCTCACTCGGGCGTAATATTCCTACACTACGACTTGCATAAGCAATGTTACAATGCAAAAATACAAGGCATTTTATTTTTTATTTGTGTACTTTGCTTCCCATACCATTAGACTTTGACACTCTGACAAAAGCATGAAATTGAAAGTAGGACGAGTTTCCAACTCGTCTATACAATTGATAATTTTTACGAGTTGGAAACTCGTTTTACCGTTATATAACCTACAAAAACAAAACCCGCAAGAAATTCTCACGGGTTTTGGGGAATACTGTTCTGTTTTATTTTTCTTATTCTTTTGGGGTTTCCGTAACTACTTTATCAGCTTTTTTAGCTACTTCTTCCATCAATTTCAAGCCCAATAAGCCACTCAAAGCTCCGTTTTGGTCGTTCGAGCCACCTGTAATTAAAATATCAGGCATTACTTTTATTTTCTCTTTACCAATACTTTCGGTGATTTTCAATTGTGTAAAGTTGCCTTCGCCCATTGCCGAAACAGCCAATTTGTAGGCTTCTGCATCGGCTTTACCAATCGCTAAAATTTTCTCAGCTTCGGCAGTACCCGTTTTACTGATTTTTTCGGCTTCGGCATTGGCAATTAACTTAATTCTTTCAGACTCCGCACTGGCTTGTACTCTTACTCTTTCTGCTTCTGCTCCTGCTTGCAATTTCAAACTTTGGGCTTCACCTTGTGCTTTTTTCACCGAAGCATCGGCTACTCTTTCTGCAATCACAACACCTTGGTCGGCTTTTACAATATCTTTTTGAATATCGGCAATTGCTGTTTCTTTTTCCAAAGCTTGGCGAGTTTCCTGTGCCATTTTCTGGGTTTCATAAGTCACTTTTTGTTCTTCGGCTAATTTTCTATCAGTCAAAGTTTTCATCAAAGATTCTGGCGGAACAATATCACCAATCAAAGTATCCACAGCGTTTACATTATATTGCGAAAGTACTTCGCCAATGTAGCGTCTGGCTGTTTCCTGACGTTCCTTTCTTGAGCCTAAAAAGGAAATTACATCTGAATCTTGAGCGGAGTTTCTAAAATAATTACCAATCGTTGGCTCAAGTACTTGGCTGACAAGATTGTTCATATTCCCGAAACGAGCAATTACCTTTGGAGCTTCGTAATTGGGAATGTGAATAATCTGCGAAACATCCAAATTGAAAGGGAAACCATCTTTTGAACGAACCGTAATCGTTGACAGATTTTTATCCAATTGATGCGACTCTGATCTTGCACTTGCCCAGTTCAACACTAAGTTGGTTGTAGGCACAATTTCTATTTTCTGTACATAAGTATTTACAGGATATTTCCCCGGACCAAGAGCTTCTGCCCAAACGCCTTTGAAGCCTTTGGCAACAATATTTCCATGTTTAAATTCTGTCCCACTCAGATCTACGCCTTCTTCACCCACATAAGAAATCACTACGCCAACGTGACCAATCGGAATTTCGGTCATGTGAATTTCTTCAACTTTCACAAACCACGGATTCAAGTTGTACGAACCTGCTAAAATTACTTGTTGCTGTAAACCTTTATTTCCTCCTTTACTCAAGAATGCGTCGGCATCTTGGAAATTATTATGACCTTCAATTGACTTACCAGCAATTTGTCCAGCTTCAATAGAAGCACCGTCCATCGTGGTAATAATCCCAACCATGTTTTCATGGATTTCGGTAATGTCAGTAATAACAACTTCAAACAAAAAAGTATTGATTCTGTACGAACCAGCCGTAATAATGGCTGTTTGTCGTCCTTTTCTTCCGCCGTTTTTTAAAAAAGATTCCGTATCTTGGAAACCATCACATTCGATTTTTCTGGCTAAAATAGACCCAGTTTCAAGTTCTTTACCATCTTTGGCTAAAATCAAACCAATTTTACCCGTCGGAATAATGGTCAGCGATTGAAGCGTAATGTCGTATTGCCAAATCCAATACCAGAAGTAAATACCCGGTGCTAAAGGTTTTGCTTGATAACCAGCTTCGCCTTCAGTGGCGATGATTCGTCCTTCGGGGAGAGATTTTTTATCGCCAAACAAGACAAATTTCTTCGTGACTAAACCGATTTTGTCTTCTGGAATAATGATAATTCCTAATAAGCGAAAAGTGAATTTGTAAAAAATCAAGCAAAGCACAGGAATGGCAATGCTGATGATGGTGGTAATAGGAAAGTCCATTTTTGTAGTTTTTGGTTGAAATCCGAACGAGATTGTTCAGATTGATGAGGCTAATTTGAGCAAAAGCCACTTAGGATATTCCAATTTGTGAAGAATGGTTAGCGGCTGGCTTAAAAGGATTTAAAGTATTTTGTTTTTCAAAATTTTAGCCTCTAAACAGGTAGTTAATTGGATTAATTAAACCTCTTATCTATAAAATAGGTAAGTTAGTCGAAATATCTAAAGATTCAGAAGTAAATCGGGACAATAGGAAATTCAATATAAAGTACCTTTATAGAAAAAAGTGGAAAATATTACTCATACATATAAAATATGAAGCAAAAGAATACTCTCTCGATGTTGTCAGTTGGGGCTTCAATCTGTTTAGCATTGTCAGGTTGCCACAGTAAAAAAAAGCAAGATTCTAATAAGAAAGAAGACCAGCCCGCAATTGTGGACGTGGTAATTGCCAAAAAACAAAGTATCAGTTCTACGATAGAAGCCAATGGCTCGATTGTAGCCAATGAATTTGTAGAATTGCATCCAGAAGTAAGCGGACGAGTTACTTACCTCAACATTCCTGAAGGAACAACCGTTGCTCAAGGAACAATTTTAGCCAAAATCAATGATGCCGATTTACAGGCTCAACTCAGCAAAACCAAAGTACAACTTGAATTAGCCGAAAAAACTGAAAAACGTTTGGCTAAATTACTATCTGTCAATGGCATTAGTCAGGGCGAGTATGATACTGCCTTGAATCAAGTAAATAGCCTAAAAGCTGATTTGGCTTATACACAAGTATTAATCGAAAAGACAGTATTGAAAGCTCCTTTCAGTGGTGTTTTGGGTTTGCGTCAGATTAGCCAAGGGGCATATATTTCACCTACAACGATTGTGGCTACTATTCAGCAAGTGAATAAATTAAAAGTTGATTTTACCATTCCAGAAGAATACGCCTCAGTAATTCGTAAAGGTTCTGTGGTAGAAGTAGAAGTCGAAGGACAAAAAGATACTCGTTGCAAAGCCTTGGTAATTGCCCGTGAACCACAAGTAAACCAAACTACTCGTAATTTATTGATTCGTGCATTGTTGTCGAACTGTACTGCCAATCCTGGTACATTTGCCAAAGTATATTTTGGTGCAGGTGCTTCTCAAAATAGTATTTTAATTCCTACCAATGCGATTATTCCAGACGATAAAGATAAAAAATTGGTGATTGTAAAAGACGGAAAAGCCAATTATGTAGTGGTAGAAACAGGTGTAAGAAAAGAAGGTGTTGTAGCCATAACAAGCGGACTAAGCGAAGGAGATTCTGTGGTAGTAGATGGCGTTTTGTTTGCTCGTCCTGATAAACCTGTTAAGGTAAGAAGCGTAAAGAAAGACCTGTAATTAATACTCTTTTAAGTAATGATGCAAATTAATTTTAATGCTTTAAGCTGTAAGCAATAAGCAAAAATAAATATGCTTTATTATGAAAAAGAGACATTTTGCCTAATGCTTAGGGCTTAAAGCAAATCATTCATAAAAAAATTACTTCTCTGCCTAAAAGCAGAAAGGAATTTAATCATCAATATTCATGAATATTTCAGAATTATCTCTAAAAAGACCCGTATTTGCTACGGTAATGAACATCCTAATTATCCTTTTTGGAGTAGTAGGGTTTTCATTTTTAGCAGTACGAGATTACCCAGCCATTGACCCGCCCATCGTTACGGTGCGAACTTCATATACTGGTGCGAACCCAGATATTATTGAAAATCAGATTACAGAACCACTCGAAAAGCAAATCAACGGTATTCCGGGGATTCGTTCGATTACTTCATCAAGTACGCTCGGAAGTAGTTCTATTACAGTAGAATTTAACTTAGATGTTCAGTTAGAAGCTGCCGCCAGTGATGTGCGAGACAAGGTAGCTCAGGCGGTAAGAAACTTGCCACAAGACATTGACGCTCCGCCTGTGGTTTCAAAAGCAGATGCCAACAGTGATTTTATTCTACTTTTGGCGATTCAGAGTAGAACTAAAGGCTTGCTTGAACTGAGTGATTATGCCGAAAACGTACTTCAACAACGCTTTCAAACCATTAATGATGTAAGTGGGGTGAACATTTTAGGACAAAAACGTTACTCGATGCGTATTTGGCTAAAACCCGACCGCATGAATGCTTATGGTTTGTCGTTTACGGATATTCAAACAGCTTTGGCTCGTGAAAACGTAGAATTACCAGCAGGTAAAATCTATGGAAGTAATACCGAAATGACGATTCGTGCCTTAGGAAGACTTACGAGCGAACAACAATTCCGTGATTTAATTATTCGTGAAAGTAATACAGGTATTGTGCGTTTGGGCGATATTGCTGGCGTAGAATTGGGTGCTGAAAACTTAGAGCAAAGTTGGAAATACAACGGTGTTCCAGCAGTAGGTTTGGCGGTAACGCCACAACCCGGTGCAAATTATATCAAAATCGCAGATGAATTTAATAAGCGTTTGGCTGAAATTGAACGTGAAAATAAATCCGATATTCAGTTTAAATTATTGATTGATAATACAAAGAACGTTCGCCGTTCTTTGGAAGAAGTAGAAGAAACCTTGATTATTTCTTTTGGCTTAGTGGTTTTAGTTATTTTCTTCTTCTTTAGAAACTGGTTGATTGCGATTCGTCCTTTGATAGATATTCCTATCTCGTTGATTGCTACTTTCTTCGTAATGTACATTTGTGGATTTACGATAAATGTATTGACCTTACTTGGAATTGTATTAGCAACAGGGCTTGTGGTGGATGACGGTATCGTTGTTACCGAAAATATTTTCCGAAAATTAGAGCAAGGGCTACCGATTCGGAAAGCTGCTTTGGAAGGAAGTAAAGAAATCTTCTTTGCTGTAATTTCTACTTCATTGACTTTGGCGGTGGTGTTTTTACCTGTGATTTTCTTAGAAGGTTTCGTAGGAAGACTTTTCCGTGAATTTGGTATTGTGGTAGCAGGTGCAGTACTGATTTCCGCCTTTGTGTCATTGACGATAACGCCTGTACTGAACGTCTATTTAACTCGTAAAAAAGCAGGACACGGCTGGCTTTATGACAAAACTGAACCTTTCTTTACAGGAATGGAAAGTGGCTATAAGAGTATTCTTCAAGGTTTTATGAAAGTACGCTGGATGGCTTGGGTAATTGTATTGGTTTGTGGCGTTTTGATTTGGCTTTCAAGCAAAAACTTACAAAGTGAAATTGCTCCGATGGAAGATAAAAGCAGTATTCGTTTTACCGTAAGTACTGCCGAAGGTTCAAGTTACTTGTTTACACAAAAAGTGTCGGACGATGTTACGAATTTTTTAAATGATTCAATTCCAGAAAAAGATTTTGTATTTAATGCTGTACCGGGTTTTGGTGGAAACGGAGGTACAAACTCCTCTGCGGCACGTGTTGGTTTGGTAAATCCAGAGGAACGTACTCGAAGCCAAGACGAGCTTGCGAAAATGCTCAACAAAAAAATGAGTAAATTTAACAATGCTCGTGTATTTGCTATTCAAGAACAAACGATTTCGGTAGGTTTGGGTTCAAGAGGAAGTTTGCCAGTACAATTTGTATTACAAAATATTGATTTCAATAAAATTAAAGAAGCGATTCCTAAGTTTTTGGAAGAAGCAAGAAGTGATAAAACTTTCCAAAACGTTGACGTAAACTTGAAGTTCAATAAGCCTGAAATTTTAATGACTTTCGACCGCATTAAAATCAAAGATTTGGCTTTAACAACACAAGATGTAGTAGCAGCCGTGCAAGGAGCATTCAGCGGAAGACGTTTAGCGTATTTCTCAATGAATGGTCGTCAGTACGAAGTAACCGCACAAGTAGAACGTAAAGACAGAACGCAACCGATTGATATTACAAATCTGTACGTAACTAATACTCGTGGCGAAAGAATCCCTTTAAGTGCCGTAGTGAAATTGGAAGAAAGTAGTAATCCTTCTACTCTATTCCATTTCAACCGTTTGAAATCGGCTACTGTATCGGCTTCCTTGGCAGAAGGAAAAACCATTGGCGATGGCGTAAAAGCCATGCAAGCCATTGCGGATAAAGTATTAGACAAATCGTTCCAAACGGCTTTGAGTGGGCCTTCAAGAGATTATTCTGAAAGTTCGTCAAATACAGCTTTTGCTTTTGGTTTAGCACTTACGTTGATTTACTTGTTATTAGCAGCACAATTTGAAAGTTTCAAAGACCCATTCACAATTATGATTACTGTGCCTTTGGCTTTGGCTGGTGCATTGGGAAGTCTTTGGATATTTGGACAAACTTTGAATATCTTCTCACAAATCGGGATGATTATGTTGATTGGTCTGGTAACGAAAAACGGTATTTTGATTGTAGAATTTGCCAACCATAAACGAGCCGAAGGTTATTCCAGAATTGATGCCGTAGTAGAAGCTGCCGCACAGCGTTTACGTCCTATTTTAATGACCAGTTTAGCGACATCTTTGGGAGCTTTACCTATTGCTTTAAGTTTGGGTGCAGCCTCAACAAGTCGTATTCCACTGGGTACTGTGGTAGTAGGTGGAATTTTATTCTCATTGATTCTGACTTTGTTGGTAATTCCTGCGGTTTATACTTTTATTTCAAATAAAACCTATAAAACCGAAGAATCGAAGATGGCAGAAGAGCAAGCAATGGATGAAGTAAATTAAGTCAGACAAATCAACAAATAACATGAAAATCTTTTTTAAATATACCTTTTCGTTTGTTTGCTCTTTGCTTATTTTTGGGCTGACTTCTGGTTTGGCACAGCAAAAAATAACACTGAGTCAGGCGATTGAAACGGCACTGAAAAATAATTTGGACATCCAGATTTCAAAAAATACAGTAGCCGTCAATTCCATTAACAATTATGTAGGCGTAGCAGGCGGTCTGCCAACGGTTACAGGTACAGCCACTTCCAACGAACAAGTAACAGGCTTGAACCAAGAGTTGAGTAATGGAACAAGTACCAACAGAACGGGTGTTGTTTCAAACAATACCAATATGAGTGTTACGGCAACCATGATGTTGTATAATGGAGGCAGAGTAATTGCTACCAGAAAACGTTTGGAAGAGCTACAACGCCTAAGCCAAGAGCAGTTGAACGCAACCGTTCAGGGCGTAATTGCAGATGTGATGTTGAAGTATTTTGCCGTAGTGCAACAACAAAATTTTGTTTCAACACTCCAGCAGTCAATAGAAGTATCAAAACAAAAACTGAATTTAATCGAAGCACGGAAAAGCGTAGGCTTATCAAATGAAGCGGAAGTATTACAGGCTCGTTTAGATTTGAATGCTCAGACTCAGGCTTTGCAGTCGCAAAAAATTATCATTGAGCAAAGTAAAGCGGACTTAATTCGTAGTTTAGTTTTGAACCAAAATGATGATATAAGTATTATAGATACGATATATGTTGACAAAAGTGTTCAATGGGAAAATATCGAAAGTAGTTTGCAAAAACATCCAAGTTTGTTGTCTGCCGAAGCACAAATTACTGTGAATAAATTATTGGAAAGAGAAGCAAATGCAAGGTTGTACCCAACCGTCAATTTGAATACAGGTTATAATTACGGACGTAGCCAAAGTGGAGCAGGTTTTACTTTATTAAACCAAACTTATGGCCCATTTTTAGGCTTAAATGTAAGCGTACCGATTTATACAGGTTCTGTAAATTCCAGACAAGTACAAATAGCCAAAATCAATACGCAAACAGCTCAAATCCAAAAAGAGGTATTAAAACAAAACTTCCAGAATACAGCAGCAAAATCTTGGGAGGTTTATCATAATACTTTACAATTAATCGAAGCAGAACAACAAAACTATGAACTTGCAGGAAAGCTATTGAAAGTAATTACTGAAAGATTTCAATTGGGACAAGCAACAATTGTGGACATTAAATTAGCTCAACAGAGTTTTGAAAACTCTGGGTATCGTTTAAATAATTTAAGCTATACGGCTAAAGTAGCGGAAATAACCCTGAAGCAATTGGCCAATCAATTGGCTAATTAATGCAGGAATATTGTGATTGCGTATTTTGGTGTTAAAACGAGTATTTCACGTTATTAACCTCTGGTTGTTGAACATCTAAAACGGTGTTCAGACAAAGAGTCGGTATCGAGTTCAATCGGTATCGACTTTCTGTTTTATAGCAATTTGTGAAGCAGAAGGGACTATATTTTTCTTTTTAGTTCAAAATGTTTACCTAAGTACAAGCGTCTTACTTGTTCGTCGTCAGCCAATTCTTGTGGCGTGCCAGCTTTTAAGATTTTACCTTCAAAAAGTAAATAAGCACGGTCTGTGATTGAAAGCGTTTCGTCCACATTGTGGTCGGTAATCAAAATCCCGATGTTTCTGTACTTCAATTTGGCTACAATTCCTTGAATTTCTTCAACAGCAATTGGGTCAACCCCAGCGAAAGGCTCATCTAACAAAATAAATTTTGGGTCAACCGCCAAAGCACGAGCAATCTCAGTACGACGACGCTCACCACCAGAAAGTACTTGTCCTAAGTTTTTACGCACGTGCGTCAATGAAAATTCTTCTAAAAGTGATTCCGTTTTTTCACGTTGTTCTTGCTTAGAAAGTTTGGTCATTTCCAATACCGCCAAAATGTTTTCTTCAACCGAAAGCGTTCTAAAAACCGAAGCTTCCTGAGCCAAATAGCCGATTCCCAATCTGGCACGTTTGTACATCGGTAGATTCGTTACTTCCAAATCATCCAAAAACACTTTCCCAGAATTTGGTTTTACCAAACCCGTAGCCATATAAAATGAAGTAGTTTTTCCAGCACCATTAGGCCCGAGCAAACCCACAATTTCTCCCTGAGCTACTTGGTAACTAACATTATCATTTACGGTACGCTGTCCGTACTTTTTTACTAAATTTTCTGTTCTTAAAATCATAATTCAAATAATTCAGCAGGGTTAATTTTAAATTGTAGCATATTTGCTGTTACTCTGCCCCCATCTCCTCCTTTTCGTTGCATCGTAATTCTACCAATCGTAAAATTACCTCTTTTTGTGATGAATACATTTCCCTGACTGAAATGATTAATAGCGATATTAATTGGTTTTAAAGTCCATTCGGCATCTTTTTTAACAGTTAGAGTAACTAAAATCCATTCTGCAGAATGTTTGCCTCTGCCTTTGAGTATATCATTGACAATTAGTGTTCTATTATTTTCTAACCAATTTAAAACTAAATTTTGCTGATGCTCAGAAAACTCATTAGCAAACATTCTTCTTGAATCTTTTGGTTTAGCGATGTAAGGTTTTAACTCTCCTGAATAGTGCTTTAATATTTCTGTTACCTCTGGTGGGATAGACCACATCTCCACATATTTATCAATCCATCTTTTATCTATTTGATTAAAACCTTTTTTATTCTTGACCAGTTTTAACTGCAAATTTTGAACTTCAATAATAGATTTTAATTTAATACTTACTTGGACTTGTACATCTGTTTTGAATCCAGAAACTTTAAAAGCTTGGACTAATTCAATATCATCTAATTGATACTCCATAATTTGAAGCCATTTTTGAGCCTCAATGTCAACTTTCCAATTATTGAATTTTTTTATTATATCGTCTTCGTTATTAAAGCCATCTTTGGCTATTTGTGAACCTTTGTCAATAGAGTGCATATTCTTCTTTAGTGATTAATACTTTATTAATAGATTTTAAAATGGCTTTTAGTACATTGATAGGTACGCTATTTCCCAGTTGTTTATAAGCCTGATTATCAGAGTTGTCTAAAATAAAGCTATCAGGGAAACCTTGTAGCCTTGCACATTCACGGGGTGCTAATTTTCTAATTTTTTGATTGATAATATACACGCCAGTCTTAGCTCCAATACCTCCTCCATGT
The DNA here is from genome assembly GCF_034929435.1 of Arcicella rigui. Classification (NCBI taxonomy): domain Bacteria; kingdom Pseudomonadati; phylum Bacteroidota; class Cytophagia; order Cytophagales; family Flectobacillaceae; genus Arcicella; species Arcicella rigui. Next base: position 37,897 of record NZ_JAYFUM010000020.1, on the reverse strand, counting down.
GCAGAAAGAGTAATAGCATGTCCTAATTCGTGGTAGATTCTTTCGCCTTGCCCGCCTTTATTAATCGTTCCAATTCTAATAGGTTCAAGTGGAAAATTACCAAACATATCTTTTTTGATGGAAACATTGTTGTTCAATACAATATCGTCACGTTCAATAATGTATTTTTGAGTTTCAGTATCTGGTAATATAATATCCTTGACGTTTATTGGAATATTCTGATTTTGGGGGAATTCAAATTTACTGATGGATAAATCATTTCTAAAACCGACGATGTAAATTCTTTCTCGGTTTTGGGCTAATCCGAAATAACTTGCATTGAGTACTTTATGGAAAATTGTATAGCCTAAATCTTGTAGCGTTTTATTTACTATTTGTAAAGTTTTACCATCGTCGTGTGTAGCAAAGTTTCTGACGTTTTCTAAGAATAAAATTTTAGGGTTGTGAAAAGCGATAATTCGAGCAATATCAAAGAATAGCGTACCTCTGGTATCTTCAAAACCTTTTTGTTTCCCAGAAATACTAAAAGGCTGACAGGGGAATCCGCCACATAAAATATCGTGTTCAGGAATTGAAGATGCTGGGATTTGAGTAATATCTCCTGCTGGTATCTCGCCAAAATTGTTAGCATAAACTTGTTGAGCATATTTATCCCATTCAGAGGAAAAAGTACAGCAAGCTCCAAAACTTTCAAGAGCAAGTCTAAAACCTCCTATTCCTGCAAAAAGGTCAATAAATTTTTTGTTTTCTAACATCTTTTAATGGGTTATTAAGATTATCTCATCTTCATAAATTATATCTTTTGAAAAAAGGTTTTTCATCGTTTTGTCAGCCATGAAAATTACTACAAATTAAATATCTCATTTTAATCAAGGACAGTCGATAATTCATAATTCAACACTCATAATTCACAATTCTATTTAATATCCTTCAACATCAACTGAAATGTTTTTCTTCCTTGCCATTCGTTGATTTCTATGGTGTAGCATATTGAAAAGGGTTTGCCTTCTTGTAGTTGTTCAAAATAGTCTTCTACCATTCCGAAACCTACACAAGTATAAGCAGGTGAGCCTTCTTGAAAAACATTGATTTTTAAATGCTTTTCTTTCATTTTCAAGGGTTTTCCATGCAAGTAAACATTTTCAGAAACAAAAACTGGCGTCATATTTTGTGGACCAAATGGCGACATTTGCGACATGATTCTGTGAAATTTATCTGATATTTCTATCAAGGGTAATTTCAAATCTATATCAATCATGGGCGACAATTGTTCTGGCAATATTTTTCGATTAACGACCTCTTCAAATTTACGTCTAAAATTTTCTATCTCAGCGATTTCCAACGTTAAACCTGCCGCAAAAGTATGTCCGCCAAATTGTATCAAATGTTCTGAACATTCCTCGATGGCATCATAAACATCAAACCCCGGTACTGAACGAGCCGAACCCGCAGCGTGTCCATGCGATTCTGTCAGAATAATCGTTGGACGGTGATACTTTTCGATACATCTACTGGCTACAATTCCGATTACTCCTTTATGCCAATCATTTTTAAAAAGTACTGTACTTTTAGCATTTTTCAGAAAATCGTCTTCTTCAATAATACTCAAAGCTTCGGCGGTAATATTACTGTCAAAGCTTTTTCTGTCGTTATTATGTTTGGTAATGATGTTGGCAAAGTCGGTGGCTTCTTCTTCGTTGTCGGTCAATAGTAAATTAACGGCATCGTAGGCGTGTTTGATTCTTCCTGCGGCGTTGATTCTTGGTCCTAAACCAAACACTACTTTACTAATGTCCATTTTACCTGCCAAGCTTGCCGATTGCATCAAAGCTTTCAATCCTGTTCTTGGATTGGAGTTCAATTGTTGCAAACCATAATAAGCCATAATTCTGTTTTCGCCCGTAATTGGCACAATATCGCAGGAAATTGAAGTAACGACTAAGTCTAAATAAGGCATTAATAATTCCTGAGAAATGTCATGTGTCTGGCAGTAGGCTTGTAATAATTTAAACCCAACGCCACAGCCTGTTAATTCTTTGTAGGGATATTCACAATCAGACCTTTTGGGGTCGAGTATTGCCTCGGCTGGCGGAAGGTCGTTATCGTCGGGGCGGTGATGGTCGCATACGATAAAGTCAACGCCATGCTCTTTTGCCCAAGTAATTTTTTCTTTGGATTTAATCCCACAGTCTAAACTCACTATCAAGCCAAAACCTTCATTAGCCGCTTTTTCCACGCCAGCTTGCGAAACGCCATAACCTTCGGCATAGCGGTCGGGAATATAAAATTCTAAAGGACAGTCTTCGGCATTTTGAAAAATAACATTTTTCAAAAAACCATAAAAGGTTGCTACCGAAGTAGTTCCGTCCACATCGTAGTCGCCATAAATCATTATTTTTTCGCCCGAAGAAATGGCTTTTGTTAGGCGTTCTACTGCTTTGTCCATGTCTTTCATCAAGAATGGGTCGTGCAGATGAGCTAAATCTGGGCGAAAAAATGCTTTGGCTTCTTCAAAAGTATTGATGTCACGCTGTGCTAAAAGCGTAGCAATTTCTCGTGAAACATTAATTGCCTCAGAAACTTGTGTTATCTTTTCTGAGGATGGAAGGGCTTTATAAATCCAACGTTTTTCTGTCATAAGGCAAAAATACAAAGACCTGCAAGGTTTCGGAAGCCTTGCAGGTCTAATCTATGTAATTTAAGAAAAATTAAGCTTCAAGAATGTTTTCAGATACAAGTACAAATTAATAGGAATGTCTGCATAGATGTTTTAATGGATGATGCAAACTCAACATTCCTCACTCTCAATTCAACACTCTTACTTAAACGCCTTCTGCTACTACTTCTTTTACTTCTGGAACCATACGAGTTAAAAGATTTTCGATACCTTGTTTCAAGGTCATCGTTGACGAAGGACAACCTGAACATGAACCTTGAAGCAATACTTTCACTGTGCCTTCATTAAAAGAGTGAAAATTGATTGCTCCTCCGTCTGATTCTACGGCTGGGCGAACGTACTGGTCTAAAACTGCTTTGATTTTCACAACAGTTTCTGAATCCTGCTCACCGCCGATTACATCATTGGCTGCAATGGTCGATTTTGTGAATACTTCTTTTTTCTCTTCAAAAAAAGATTTCAAAAATTGTTTTAAACCAAACAGCTCATCTTCCCATTTTGTGTTTTCGTCTTTCGTAACGGTAACAAAATTTGAAGAAATGAATACTCTTTTGACAAAATCAAAACCAAATAAAGCAACTGCCAATGGTGAGTTTTTGCCTTCAGCTACTGCGTCGGAAGGCGTAGCGTAGTCGAACGATAAACCTTCGGGAGCTAAAATAAAGTTCAACACAAACTTCATTGAATTGGGGTTTGGCGTTGATTCTGTGTAAATTAATATCTGCTGTTTTAACATGATTGTTATATAATTAATTAGCTGGAATTGGGCGACTGGAAGAATGAAACTCAAATTCGTTTGAACGATACTTCAAGCACAGATTGAACATTGAAAACACAAAATTAGTTTTCAGAAACGTATAAATTCGATTTCTACCTAAAAAAATGACTGAACACAAGCCCCAAAACAAGCTCAAAGATGGCTCAAGTGGCTGTTAATGTTGTGGTTATCTATTTATCGAGCTTTCTGATTATAAATTTAACAAAAAACTTTAATCTCTGAAAATTAGCGACTTACGTACTTATTCGACGCAAAAATGGATTTTTTGTTGGCATTCCCTTCATTTATCACGAACTTAGAGGGACAAATTGGACAAACCGTTAAAAAACTAACCTACAAATTACGTTTTAGAAAATGTTAGATATAATCCAACTGCTTCCTGATTCTATTGCGAACCAGATTGCCGCTGGCGAAGTCGTTCAGCGACCCGCTTCTGTGGTGAAAGAGCTTTTGGAAAACTCCATCGACGCTAAAGCCACCACGATACAATTGATTGTTCGAGAAGCTGGAAAAAGCCTTGTACAAGTGATTGATAATGGTTTAGGAATGTCGGAAACTGACGCCAGAATGTGTTTCGAGCGTCATGCTACTTCCAAAATTCGTACTTCAGAAGACCTTTTCAAGATTAGAACCATGGGATTCCGTGGCGAAGCGATGGCTTCTATCGCTGCGGTTTCGCAAGTAGAAATGCGTACACGCAGAGCCGTTGATGAATTGGGTATTTTGATAAAAATGGATGCTTCTGAGCTAAAAGTACAAGAGTCTGTTGCTACGCCCGAAGGCACAAGTATTCAGGTAAAAAATCTGTTTTTTAATGTGCCAGCTCGTAGAAATTTCTTGAAGTCGAATCCCGTTGAGATGCGTCATATCATTGATGAATTTCAAAGAGTTGCTTTAGCTAATCCTACTATTGCTTTCAGTTTGCATCACAACGATGCCGAAATTTATAACCTTCCTGCTGGGAAACTCAGCCGAAGAATTGTTGATTTATTCGGGAAAGGCTACCGTGAACAATTGGCTTCTTGCGAAGAAGAAACGTCATTCGTAAGTGTGCGTGGCTACGTCGGAAAGCCGGAGTACGCCAAAAAAACTCGTGGCGAACAGTTCTTTTTTGCCAACAACCGTTTTATCAAAAACAGTTACCTCAATCATGCTGTGATGAGTTCCTTTGAAGGATTAATTCCCGAAGGTTCGCATCCATTTTATGTACTTTTTATTGAAATCGACCCGATTCACATTGATATAAATGTACATCCGACCAAAACAGAAATCAAATTTGATGACGAAAGAACGGTTTATGCTATCGTGCAAGCGGCAGTACGAAAAGCCATGAGTCAGCATAATTTGATGCCTTCATTGGATTTTGAAACGGATGTAAATTTTGCCAATAATCTCTTTCAAATGAGTGGTAATTCGCCTTTCGAGACGAAAGCCATGCCGAGTACTGCGAATACTTTTAGCCGTTCAGAGCCACCAATGAAAGAGCGTTCGAGCCTTACTAATTGGAATAAATTGTACGAAGGTTTGGGAAGACAAATTGAAGATTTCGAGAAGAAAGAACCACAAATTGAACAAGCAAGCCTCGATTTGGGGCAAACAACGACCGAAAGTACTTCATTTTTATTCAAAAGTAAAGCAAACGACATCGGGGCAAATCGTCCACAGCGAGCTTCGCAAGATTCAGAAGCTTCTACTTTTCAGATTCACAACCGCTATATTATTTCGCAGGTAAAATCTGGTATGTTGTTGATAGACCAACGTGCGGCTTATGAACGCATTTTGTATGAAAAATTCTCGCAACATTTACAAAAAAATGGCGGAGCGTCGCAGCAATTACTTTTCCCGACAAAAGTAAAACTGACTACGGCTGATTTTCATTTATTGTTAGAAATTCAAGATGAAATCCGCAATTTAGGATTTGTCTTGAGCGTAGTTGAGCATGATTCTTTCTTGGTAAATGGCATCCCTGCCGATTCGCCCGAAGAAAATGAACAAGAAATGATAGAAGGAATTTTGGAACAATTCAAACGCAATGAAAATGAATTGCATCTGGATAAAGCCGAAAATTTAGCTCGTGCTATGGCAAAACGTTCTGCTGGACGTTTTGGTAATCATCCACTTTCAGTTTTAGAAATGAACACTTTGGTAGAACAGCTTTTTGCTTCTTCAACGCCAAGTTATACGCCAAGTGGCGAAATAACGATGAAGATTTTGTCGTTATCAGAAATGGCAGAACTATTCTTGCGATAGTCTTTTACAACGAAATTTTACGAAACTATACAATGAAATCTAATCGAATTGCGATATTCCTGTTAGGAATTTTTATCTTTTCAGGAGTAGCTGTTTACTTCAAATCTTGTCAGAAAAGTAGCTCAGAAAGCACCCCACCAGAAAGTACCTCTCTTAATCCAGCCCCCAATTTTAATGCAGATTCAGCTTATGCTTATGTTGATAAGCAGGTAAGTTTTGGTCCAAGAGTACCCAATACCAAAGCACATGATGAATGTGCGGCTTGGTTGGTAGCAAAATTCAAACAATTCGGTTGTGAAGTAACTACGCAAGATTATGTAGCTACAACTTTCGACGGAAAGAAGTTGAAATCACAAAATATCATTGCTTCTATCAATCCAACAGCTACAAAAAGAATTTTATTGACAGCTCACTGGGATTCTCGCTCGATTGCAGATAAAGATTCTGTCAATAAAAAATCACCAATCGACGGAGCAAATGATGGCGGAAGTGGCGTTGGTGTTTTGTTAGAATTAGCAAGAAGTATTCAGCAAGGTAAAGAAAAATTGAATGTTGGTGTTGATTTTATCCTTTTTGATTCAGAAGACGTAGGCGAGCCAGAATATTTCCAAGGAGAACACGGACAAAATTCTTGGTGTTTGGGTTCGCAGTACTGGGCAAGCCACAAGCATAAAGATAATTATACCGCTTATTATGGTATTAATTTAGATATGGTTGGAGCAAAAGGGGCGGTTTTCCCAAGAGAGGGCAGTTCAATGCAATATGCTCCGATGATTGTTAGAAACGTTTGGGACATTGCCAGCCGTTTGGGTTACTCTACTTTGTTTATTGATGCCGACGGCGGAGGTTTGATAGATGACCACGTTCCTGTAAATGATATTGCCAAAATTCAAATGATTGACATTATTGAGTTGCGTCCAAACGACCCAAAAACTTTTGGAGCATATCACCATACTCATCAAGACAATATGTCGGTGATTGATAAAAATACTTTAAAGGCAGTTGGGCAAACTGTGCTTACTGTATTATATCAGGAGTAGCTGTGAGCTATCAGCTTTGAGCTATGAGCCGTGAGCCTTGAGCTTTTTGTTTTGTCATAACTCAAAGCTGATAGCTCAAAGCTCATCGCTCACAGCTTAAAGCTTTTCACACTTCTCAAGATAATGCTTACTTTTGTGAAATTTATGGCAAAGAATAGACTTTTATTACTCTTTTTGCCATAGTCTTACAATTTCAATCAACATCCAATGGAACAAACAGAAAATTTAAAATTCGTACATCTCAACGATGTCCACGTATCACTCGGAGCGAAAATGGTACCTTTCGCTGGTTATTCAATGCCAGTATTGTATTCAAACCTTATTCAAGAACATCACGCTGTTCGTAATTCAGTAGGCGTTTTTGATGTTTCGCACATGGGCGAGTTTGTGGTGAAAGGCGAGCGTGCTACCGAATTTTTGCAATATGTTACTTCAAATGATGTTTCGGCATTAGTTGATGGGAAGGTACAGTACTCTTGTTTTCCGAATGACAAAGGAGGAATTGTAGATGACCTTTTGGTATATCGTTGGAACGAAAACGAATATTATTTAGTAGTAAACGCTTCTAATATTGAAAAAGATTGGAACTGGTTACAGCAAAACAATACGTTTGGTGTAGAAATGAAAAACATTTCAGATGGACTAAGTCTCTTTGCTGTTCAAGGCCCAAAGGCGATTGATACACTAAAGAAATTGACAGATTTAGACCTTGATTCAATGGCTTACTATACTTTTAAAACAGGAACAGTAGCGGGCATTGATGACGTATTAATCTCGTCAACAGGTTATACTGGTGCGGGCGGTTTTGAAGTATATGTTTGGAATAAAGATGCCGCAGCGATGTGGAACGCAATTTTTGAAGCAGGAGCAGAATTCAACATCATTCCAGTAGGTTTGGGAGCAAGAGATACTTTGCGTACTGAAATGGGCTTCTGTTTGTACGGAAACGACATCGATGATACTACTTCGCCTATCGAGGCAGGTTTGGGCTGGATTACTAAATTCAATAAGAAATTTATTAATTCGGAATTTCACCAAAAAATCAAAGAAAATGGCCCAACTCGTAAATTAGTAGGTTTTGAAATGATAGACAGAGGTATTCCTCGCCAGCACTACGAAATCATGGATGCCGCAGGAAATATCATCGGAGAAGTAACTTCTGGTACACAATCGCCAAGCTTGAGCAAAGGCATTGGCATGGGCTATATTACCAAAGAATTTACCAATGTAGGTTCAGAAGTGTATATTAATATCCGTAATAAATATTTAAAGGCAGTAGTTACCAAAATGCCTTTTTTGAAGCAATAAGTTTGTATTAGATTCTTTTAAATTATGCAAAAAATAGACGTTTGTGTTAGCCCTGAATTATTACACTTATACAATATTGAAAACTCAATTGTTGTAGTCGTTGATATTTTTAGAGCTACTTCTTGTATGACTACCGCTTTTGCCAATGGTGTCGAAGCCATCATTCCAGTTTCTACGATTGATGAGTGCCTTAGCTACCAAAGAAAAGGTTACTTAGCGGCAGCAGAGCGTGACGGAAAAACACCAGAAGGCTTTGATTTTGATAATTCACCTTTCAGTTATATGACCGAAAAGGTAAACGGAGCAACTGTTTGTGTTACTACTACTAACGGTACTTTGGCGATTACAAAATCTAAATCAGCCGTAAAAGTAATGGTAGGAGCTTTTTTGAACTTAGGAGCTTTAGCCAATTATTTAAAAGACCAACAATACGACATTTTGGTATTGTGTGCAGGCTGGAAAGGCAAGCCCAACTTAGAAGACACACTTTTTGCAGGAGCTTTAGTAGAGCGATTGAAGGAAGAATTTATGGTGGACGACGACTCAGCTTTGATGGCATTGCGTCAGTACGAGTTGGCTAAACATGATTTATTATCCTTCGTAGCGTCGTCATCGCACGTAAAAAGATTACAACGCTTAGGCATTCAAAAAGACATCGCTTATTGCTTACAGCAAGATTTATACGACGTTCTGCCCGTAATGCGTGGCAATATGTTGGTGAAGATGTAAGGTTAAAAGCTCTCAGATACGAAAGTAATGAGGGCTTTTATTTTGAGAAAATTATTCTATATGATTGATTATTAAAGCTTTAATGGTCAATTTTTAAAAGTTGTTGTTGAATTGAACGAACAAAATCAATAGATACATCTGCAATGTCAGCAATTGTTTCAATATCAAGACCTTTTGATAAGGCTTTAGTAACTGTTTCAATATTTTTCTGAACAATTGCCTGTTTGATTTTTCTACTTTCGGCTTTTACAGATTCAGCATTTCGAGCAATTAAAATCTCTAATGACGCTTTTTCGTCTGGTGTCATTCTTCGACTATCCAACTCATCAATGGCAACCTTCAACCATTCTTCATCCCAAAATTTAGGAAATTGTATTGGTTGTGTAACTGTATGTATCGTTTTCATTGTAAATATCAGTTTTTGTAAATCGGTTTGACAATCAGCTTCTTGCAGTATAAATTTATCTAATTCTACGGTAATAAACGTCATTTGGTCATCAAAAAGTTCAGCCCTTTCATTTCGTAGGTTTGCAAGTGTATGATAGTTGCTGTAAGGAAGAATATTATTTGCTAAAATTGCCACACAAAAAATTTTAGTCAGTGTTCCATAGTCAAATTTACCTCGCTTTACCATTGCATTAAATTTATGTAATGCGTAAAACTTCATTCGTTGCACAAAATATGGGGCATCACCATACTGCATTTCTACGATGAAATGATTATTGTTTTCATCTGTACAAGCCAAGTCAAAAATACCACTTCTTCCATCTTGAGTAATTCCCTCGAAAGTATTTTTATCAAATTTTACTTCTTTGATTGGTACTTCTGATTTAATAAGTGCTTGTAAGGCACGTCTTAGAAATAAAGTATTAGCTTCATTGCCAAAGGTAGCCTTAAATCCATAGTCTGAAATTAAAGGAATAAATATGGAGTTTTCTGAGTATAATGCTTCCATAGTATCAAGGGTTTATCTATAATTTTCTACGTAATGTATTAGTTACTTTTCCTGAACAAAACAAAGTCGCTTATTAGCATCAGCAAATGTCAAATCTTCGTATTATAAATGTAAAACACAAACAAATAATTTCCCCAAAACACCCCAATCTTTTCTACAAAAAAGCTACATTTGAATAAGCAATCCTCCGCCATAAACTCAACCTTTTCTATTTACATTTATGGAAAATACTACTGAAAACAAAATTGATAATAAAGGTGATAATAATATCATTATTCAAAAAGTAGGAGGAGGCTCCACCATTACCATACATCATCATACCAAACCCAAACTTCCCAAAGATTTAACGGTACTGATGCCTACCGTTAATTTAAAGGATGTGATTGGGCGTGAGGAGGAAATAGCCGAGCTACATCAATCACTTTTTGAAAACAAGCAAGTGGTGTTGGTGAATGGCTTGGGTGGTATTGGAAAAACGACCTTGAGCCAATCCTACCTGACAAAATACGCCGAACAATACCAACATTTGATGTGGATAACGGTGGGTGGTACTTCTTTGGAAAGTGATTTTATCAATGCGGTGCTATTAGACAAAACCTTTGGTATTAAAACCGAAGGTAAAGAAGTGACGAATATTTTTCATGAAGTCTTACACAATTTAAAGGCGATTGATGCCCAACCCAATTTACTTATCCTCGACAATGCCGATGCTACTTTGAGCAGCTATTATGATAGACTCCCTCGGCAACCCCATTGGCATATATTGGTTACTTCTCGTGAACACATTGAAGGTTTTGAAAGCAAAGAACTTGGTTTTCTCAAACCAGACAAAGCCCTTTTGCTATTTCAAAAGCATTGCACAAGGATTACCGATATTAAAGCCATTGAAACGCTTTTACGGACCATTGATTACCATACTTTAACGATTGAGATTTTAGCCAAAACAGCCCAGTTACAGCGTTTGGACATAGCCACGTTACAAAATGCTATTGAGAAAGACATTAGGGCAAGAGTTAAGATTAAACATAACAGTAACAAAGAAATAGACAAAGTATATACCTATCTCTCTTCTATTTTTGATTTGAGTAATGTAACGGAGGCAGAAGCTTGGCTACTCAAACAAATGGCTTGCTTGCCTACTGATTTTCATGCTTACGATTTGATTAAAGAACTGATTTGTAAGCCCGAAAGTGAGCAAGCGGAGCTTTTACCCGAAAGTATAGAAAGCTTAGTAGCCAAAGGCTGGCTGTTGAAAAACCCAGAAGCCGATAGCTACAAAATGCACATCATTATCGCAGAAGTAAGCCGTAGAAAATTGGAACTTGGAATAAGTGATGTTGAAGTTTTATTGGATAATACAACCCAAAAGCTATCAATAGACCAAACCAAAGATAATCCTGTTGATAAATTTCAGTGGGTTGAATTTGGTAAGGCATTGGAAAGTATTTTTGAAAAAGAGCTTTTGCCTAAAGTTTCAGTACTACAAAATAATTTAGCATTAGTCCTTAAAGATTTAGGCGAGTATGAAAATGCCAAAATATTACTACAAAAAGCCTTGATTTCTGATGAGAAAAACTTTGGTGAAGAGCATCCGACCACGGCAGTTCGTTACTCTAATTTGGCATTAGTCCTTAAAGATTTAGGCGAGTATGAAAAAGCCAAAATATTACTACAAAAAGCCTTGATTTCTGATGAGAAAAACTTTGGTGAAGAGCATCCCTCCACGGCTGTTCGTTACTCTAATTTGGCATTAGTCCTTAAAGCTTTAGGCGAGTATGAAAAAGCCAAAATATTACTACAAAAAGCCTTGATTTCAGCAGAGAAAAACTTTGGTGAAGAGCATCCCTCCACGGCAGTTAGTTACTCTAATTTAGCATTAGTCCTTAAAGATTTAGGCGAGTATGAAAATGCCAAAATATTACTACAAAAAGCCTTGATTTCTGATGAGAAAAACTTTGGTGAAGAGCATCCGACCACGGCAGTTCGTTACTCTAATTTGGCAACCGTCCTTCAAGATTTAGGGGACTATGAAAAAGCCAAAATATTACTACAAAAAGCCTTGATTTCTGATGAGAAAAACTTTGGTGAAGAGCATCCGACCACGGCAGTTAGTTACTCTAATTTGGCAACCGTCCTTATAGATTTAGGGGAGTATGAAAAAGCCAAAATATTACTACAAAAAGCCTTGATTTCAGCAGAGAAAAACTTTGGTGAAGAGCATCCGACCACGGCAGTTCGTTACTCTACTTTGGCATTAGTGCTTAAAGATTTAGGTGATTATGCAGGAGCGAAAGCTTTATTGCAAAAAGCATTGATGTCAATAAAAAAAACTTTGGAGAAGAACATTCTAATATTGCTGTTTGCTATTCTCAATTGGCAGGAGTTCTTATAGATTTAGGAGAGTATAAAGAAGCAATAGTTTTGGTAGAAAAAGCTTATCGGGTAATTTATAAACATTTAGGTGAACAACATCCCTATACAAAAATTGCCTGGATTAATTTACACTATATTATTCAAGAAAGTAAAAAGCAACTCTAATAATAAATATGGAACCCATTACCACCACCGCTATCGCCACTGTCGTTACGTACTTGGCAGGAAAATTGAAAGAAAATCAATCGGTAAAAAGCTTTTTTGATGATTTTACAGAGGCTACTGTCAATTGGATACGTCCTATCTTTTTAAAAGAAGATGGTACAGAAAAGTCTGCCATTCAAGAGTTAAAGAAAGAACCAGATAATCCTACTAATCAAGGAGTAGTACAAGGGCTTATCGTTGATAAAATAGAAGATAATCCAGCAGCAGAAAAATGGCTTTTAGAAATGGCAAAAATCATAGCTGAGAAGCCTGTTACTACTACTAAAAATACTTATACAGCAAATGTACAAGGGAATAACAATAAAGTTATTCAAGGCATCAGTGGAAGTAGTATTATCATTAAGTAGCTCGGGTTTCCAACCCGAATAAAAACCATATTACCCCCCAAATTACTCATGGCATGACTTACAGCTAATCTGTCAATTGCAAATTCATCCCTTTAGTCATGCCATGAGTTTTTTTTAATATCAGGCTTTTGTCTGGCGTGATGCCACCTACATTTAGCGTTATGAGGCTTTTATCTGGCGTGATGCCACTTACATTTAGAGTTATGGGGCTTTTATCTGGCGTGATGCCATTTACATTTAGCGTTATGAGGTTTTTCTCTGGCGTGATGCCACTTGCATTTAGCGTTATTTGGCTTTTCTCTGGCGTGATGCCACTTAAATTTGGCGTTATGGGGCTTTAATCTAATAAATAGCCGTCATCATTTAGATATAAGCCCATTTCATTTAGTGAATAGCCATCATCATTTAGATACAAGCCTATTTCATTTAGAGAATAGTCGTCATTATTTAGATACAATCCTATTTCATTTGGTGAATAGCCATCATCATTTAGATATAAGCTCATTTTATTTAGTGAATTCCAAACAACTGGCAAAGCAACAAAATATTGCCCGTGATGACACGGGCAACGGCGAAAGAGATGTGACAATATCTAAAAGCTGAAATCCGACCGCCGAAATCCGAAATCCAACATCACTCATTCACCTTCACATAAATATCCGTATTACGCCCTTTGTCGTCGCTACATGAAATTTTGATTTTGCCAGCTTCAGGTCTAAAAAATACTTCTGTATTCGGTGAAGCTTTTTGCAATAATTTATCATTGATGTACCAATAAACCGTTTTTACTTCATTGCCTACCTGACAATTCAGCATCAATTTTTGGTTTTCATCTTTGTCCAAAAAATACTCCGAACCATCCACAGGATACACAATTTGCGGAGCGTTGGTATTAAATACTCTTTCACATTTAGGGTTATGCGGAGGCACTTTTTCGTAGAGAATATGTTTGCTTTCGTACCAACTCAATAATTCTGGAGCATAATTTGGGTAAAGTTTCTGCACCGTTCCATTTTCGGGCAAACAATGCGAACAGTAACTTATTTTTTCATCCGTACTTACATAAATATACTTGGCATGTTGGCATTTCGTCATTTTAGATACACTTGGAATATAATAATCCACAATTTGGTGTGTACAAAAATCATTCGGCACATCGCCACTTTCGGCACATACTTTTCGGTAAGCGATATTTTCGGGAGCTTTAAACCATTTAGAAGAAGAATTATAATCGACAGTATTGAAAATATCAAAAAGTAAAGGCGTAGCAATATTTGCTCCCGAAAGTTCGGGAACGCCTTCGCCAGAAAAATTGCCAATCCAAACGCCAATGGTATAATGAGCATTGTAGCCAATACTCCAAGCGTCTTTTTTACCAAAAGAAGTTCCTGTTTTCCAAGCAATTTTTGGCATTCTGTAAGTATAATCGTAATTATTGGGTAAATCTGGACGAGTAATTTGTGCCAAAATTTGCGTAATCAAATAACTGGATTCCTTAGAAATGATTTCATTTTTTATCCGTGATTTTGTATCAGCATTTAAAGTATAAGTAGCTTTCTGGAAATTTCCTTCTTGTGCAAAAGCCGCAAAAAGATTCGTCAATTCTTCTAAAGTAACGCCACAACCGCCTAAAACTAAGGAAAGCCCAAGCTTGGAAGAATTCTTTTTGACCGTCTGGAAATCTGCTTTTTTGAGTTTATCCACCAAAACAGGCGTAGAAATTTCTTTTAAAATCTTTACCGCAGGAATATTCAGCGAGTTCGCCAAGGCGTACTCTATCGTGATTTTTCCATGAAAAAGTTTATCAAAATTTTCAGGTTCAAAACCGCCAAAATTGGTCGGTACGTCGTTAATAGCGGTTTTTGGCGTAATAATTCCTTTGTCGAAAGCCGTTGCATAGAGTAAAGGTTTCAGCGTACTTCCCGGCGAACGAATGGCACGAATGCCATCTACTTGTCCGCCATCAATCGGATTATTAAAATCTGCCGAACCGATATAAGCTTCTACTTGATGCGTTTTATTATTAATCACCATTACGGCAGCATTATGAATGTTCATGGCGTACAAGCGACCGACATAATTCTGCACAATGTTCTCAATCGTCAATTGTTTATGACGAACCAAAGCCGTTTTAATGATAGATTTTGTCGGATTTTCTTGTTTTAAACGCAAAGAAAGATGCGGAGCTAAATGCGGTGCTTCATGGCGAACTACATTCAGCGGTTCGTTCATGGCATCTTCAATATCTTGTGCGTTGAATACTTTTTCTTCCTTGAAATTCTGTAACCAACGATTCCTTTCTTGTAAAATATAAGGATTATTTACACCTAAACGCAAGCTTGAAGGTCGGTTGGGAATGATGGTCAAAGCCGTTACTTCTGCCAAACTCAACACATTGGGCGACTTTTGAAAGTACAAAATAGAAGCTGATTTTAAGCCTTCGATATTCGAGCCATAAGGCACAAGATTGATATAAAACTGTAAGATTTCGTCTTTAGAATAATGAAATTCTAATTGTATCGCCCGAAAAATTTCGATGAATTTATTGAAATAAGTTCTTTTCTGAGGATTCAGCAAGCGGACTACTTGCATCGTAATCGTACTTGCTCCAGAGGTTCTTCTGCCTGTAAGTACATTCTTCACTCCTGCTCGCATCACGGCAAAGGGATTTACGCCAAAGTGCCAACGAAACCAGCGGTCTTCTTTAAAAACGATGGCTTTTTCGAGCGTTGGCGTAATTTCGTTTAGCTCGGTTTCCATTCGCCATTTGTCGGTTTTGTTCAAAAAAGCGTGCAGTAATTTTCCTTCCGAATCGGTAATGAGTGTAGAATAATTGGGGTTGATTCTGAACGGAAAAATCAAATCTAACAAAACAAAAAGCATAAAAAGGCTGGCTATTCCTTTAAAGTATTTGTTTTTGATGATTGCTTGAAAGGCTTTGATGAGTTTTTGCTTGAACATTGTAGCGAAAAGAGATTTTTGTAAAGATATGAATTCGGTTTTTACTTCGGCAACAATTTTAGGCTTTTCAATTTCATCATCAAATTTTACAAAATGAATGCCTGCTTTTACCACATAACCAAATAAAAATAGCGAGGCTTGGGGCTTTGAATATCTTTGTTGGGACTTGAAGACTTTAGGACTGGAGGACTTTAGGATTTTTAGATTTTAGAGACAAGAAGCAAGAGACAAGATTTTAGATTTGGAGACTGGAGGACTTTATGACTTTAGGATTTTAGAGAAAAGACGCAGGATGCAAGACACAGGAATATATTTTTTTGATTTTGACTATCCATGATAAAACTTAAAAAAAGCTCAAAGCTCATAGCCCAAAGCTCACAGCAAATTAGATTTTAGAAGCAAGATACAAGAAGCAAGAAAAAAGATTTTAGACTTTTCAGTTTAGAATTAAATCATAAATATAAGAAATAAAAAAAGCTCAAAGCTCACGGCTCATAGCTCAAAGCTCAAAGCTCGTAACTCAACTAAACCCTCAAAAACAATGCAAAGATTAACCGTAGCGGGACGATTATTGATTACCGCCATTATCGTAGGAGCAATTTACTATGGTTTTACTAAATTCGGAGGACAAGAAGCACTCCAAAAATTAGCTCCAACAACAACAGCTTCTGCCAGCAATACTTCTGATAGTAAAGAAGAATCTTCTTCTGAAGAGAATTCTTCGGCTACCGTTGAAGGCGAGAAAAAGAGTTTTGATTATACTCCTCCTGGCCCAATTGCAGGGAAATTGAAAGGAGTAGTTGAATTGGGTGCAAGTGGTTTCAATTCATTTATTATCAGAATTGATGCTGACAAACGTTGGAAGCTTGAAAAAGCAGAGTTTGGAAACAGTTTGGTGATTGAAAACATGGCAAGTGATGATGACATCAGAGCAGGTTTGAAAAAATACATCGGTGGAATGTTGGATTATGGCGTAAGTGGAAAAGATATTCACTTTGTGGTAAGTTCTGGAGCGGTAAAAGCAGAAGGAACTCAGAAAATCATTAAAGTATTGAAATCTTTGAAATACTTTGTAAATACCGTAACACCAGAACAAGAAGGAATTTTAGGCTTGAAATGTGTACAACCTGCCGAATATGCTGATAATTCATTTGTAGCGGATATTGGTTCGGGAAATACCAAAATTTCATGGAAAGAAAATGGTAAATTAACTTCCGTAGAATCGTATGGAGCGAAGTATTTTCAGAATGGAGTAAGTGACGAAACGGTTAGTAAAGAAGTGAGCGAAAAAGCCAAACAAGTACCCGAAGCAAATCGTAAAACTTGTTTTATCATCGGTGGTGTACCTTTTGAATTAGCGAAGAAAGTAAGAAAAGACAAAGAACGTTATACCGTTTTGGATGCTCCATCGGCTTATCAGTTAGACAATGCGAAATCTAAAGCTGGTTTAAATATCTATAAATCCATTGCTGAATCAACAGGTTGCGAACAATTCGTATTCGATTGGGACGCAAACTTTACCATCGGCTTTTTGTTAGATTTACCATAAATGTCAAGAATGTCCAAGTTTGGGATAATTTGAGAGAATAAAAAAACCTTCTGTTTCACAAACAGAAGGTTTTTATGTTTTATGCTAAATTTTATCAGCGATATTTCTATCGTTTGATAGTCTTGGTACTTTGTTTTGTCCGCCCAATTTTCCTTGCGATTTCATGTAATCAATAAAAGCATTTTTAGGTAATACTCTTATTTTCAAAGGTTGAAGAATATTTCCCGTCATCAAATCGTCATAATAAACATTCAACTGAGCTAATTTCTCATTGATGTCTTTGGCGAAAGCGTTTAAATTATTCGGTTCTTTTGAAAACTCAATCAGCCATTCATGATAGGGCAAACCTCCTTCTGGTGGTGTTACTTGCGGAGCAACGGTAAATTCCACCAACTCCACTTCTGGATGACGCTGTACGGCAAACTGCATGGCTTTTTCTACTTCTTCGCCAATGACGTGTTCGCCAAAGGCTGAAATAAAGTGCTTGATTCTACCCGAAACAATAATTCTGTACGGATTCAAGGAAACAAACTTCACGGTATCGCCAATAGAATAACCCCAAAGTCCAGCATTGGTATTCATCACTACGGCATAATTTACGCCCAATTGTACTTCGCCAATGTGCAAGCGGCGTGGATTTTCCTTGAAGTAATCTTCCACAGGAATAAATTCATAGAAAACACCCGAATTCAAGAGTAACAAAAGTCCTTCGGCATTTTGCGAATCTTGGTAAGCAATAAAACCTTCGGAAGCTGGGTAAGTTTCTATGGAATCTATTTGTTTTCCGATAGATTCAAAAAGTTTAGCTCGATACGGCTCAAAATTTACGCCACCATAAACAAAGAGCGAAAATTCTGGAAAAACATCTTTGATTTTTTTTCCCGTTCTGGCTTGAATACGGTCGAAGTACATTTGTACCCACGGCGGAATACCCGAAATCAAAGACATAGGTTTTTCAATCGTTTCGTCTATGATTTTATCCAATTTTGTTTCCCAATCTTCAATACAATTGGTTTCATAACTGGGCATTTGATTACTTCTTAAATATCCCGGCACATGATGATTGACAATTCCCGAAAGTCGCCCAGTGAAAACACCATTTTTCTGAATCATCTCAGGCGAACCCGACAAGAAAATCAAGTTTTTATCTAAAAACTGAGAATTGCTCGTTTCATGTACGTAACTCAACAATGCGTCTCTTGCTCCGTTGATATGAAAACCGATTGATTCTTTAGAAATTGGAATATATTTTACGCCCGATGTTGTGCCAGAAGTTTTAGCAAAATAGAGCGGTTTATTTTTCCAGAGAATATCGCTTTCGCCAGCTACTACTTTTTCTATATAAGGTTTAAGATTTTCATAATCTTGTACAGGAATAGCCTCTTTAAAACTTTGATAATCTGTAATTTCTCCAAAGCGATGGTCTTTGCCAAAAAGTGTATGAGAAGCATCCGCAACCAAACTTTTCATCAAAGCCAATTGTGTTTCTACCGCACGTTTTTCCCATTTTTGGCGATTTTGTACTACATAAGCGGCAAAAGGTTTTGCCAGAATCGAACGAAAGCCCATAAAGTCTATGGTTTATGATTGTTTTTTAATTTGTTCTTCTGATTATGGGTAAAGTTAGCAACAAAATCAAGAGGAATTACATTCTGAATGTTAAACGATGATGAATCGTTACACCAAATTCTTTAATGGCTTTTCTGTGTTTGGGTGTTGGATAGCCCGCATTGTGTTCCCAACCGTATTCTGGAAAACTTTTAGCAAGCTCTTCCATTAAATCGTCTCGATAAGTTTTTGCCAAAATCGAAGCCGCAGCAATAGATAAAAACTTTGTATCTCCCTTCACAATACAAGTATGTGGAATCTGTGGATAATTCGGGAAACGATTGCCATCAATCAATAAATGTTCTGGTCTAACTTTCAGTTTATCTGTTGCCAAGTGCATTGCTTTCATGCTGGCTTTCAGGATATTAATTTCATCAATTTCTTGGTTTGATACTTCGGCAATTTCCCAAGCTATCGCATCATTCAGAATGTCTTTTCTAAGTGTTTCTCGCTGACTTTTAGTAAGTTGCTTAGAGTCGTTGAGTAGTGTGTGAGTATAATATTTGGGTAAGATTACCGCCGCCGCCACTACTGGCCCTGCAAGGCATCCTCTTCCAGCTTCGTCTAAGCCAGCTTCAATAAAATTTTCATTATAAAAACTTTTCAACATCTTCTGAATTAATTATGTATTTTTAGTTTATAAAATTTATATGGTTAGACTTTAGTATTGATAAAGTACAATTTTTTGTTCGGGTGTTTGCTCAAAATCATTTTTTACAAATGTAATATGTTAAATCTGTTTACAGATAATCATTATTCCAATTGCTTTTTGTGTAATACTCTTTGGCATGATTTGTGTGTATCCATGCTCTATTGACTCCAATATTTTTTGGTAATAAATACCACTGTTTTTCTAAAATTGAAAAAGAAATTGTCAACTAAAAGAAATACTTCCATGCGATTGAGAATGCCATTTTTAATAAAAAGTGGACTTATTTTTCTTTTCATTGTTGTTACAAATACTCAGATAATCGCTCAGCGATTTGATTCCCAACTCAATGAAGCCATTCGTGTTTTTGATTCAAAAAATTACGTTTCGGCCATTGAGAAGTTCAATTTGCTTTTAAAATATGGGAAGGCAACACTCTCTGAAAAAGAAAAATTATCCATCCTTCTAAAACTCGCTTTTAGCTATAAGGAAAATAATGAAAGTTTGAACGCAGAAAACGTCTATCGTGAGATTCTAAATACTTCTTCTAATTTATCGGGCGAAGCCGCTAAAGCTTACTTGCATTTTTCACAAGTATTAGCCAGTAACGGTAAGCTTCAGGAAGCTCAAAAGTACTTTGCTTTGTATGAAGAAAGCCAATCGACAGATTCTAAACTTCAAGAAAGTACTAAAAAGGGAGATGTAAATGCTAAAAAAACACAAGACCCATTTTCTAATTTTTATCCTTACAAAGTTGAATTTTTAGCATTCAATAGTGCTCGTTCTGATTTTAGTCCTGCTTATTATAAAGATGGAATTGTATTTTGTGCAAATGATTTTCCGTCAGGGAAGTCTGCAAACGGAAAAGTAAGTAAATATTGGGATTTGTATTATATGTCCGATATTAGTAAAGTACAAAAAGTTGCCGAAACGGAAATCGAAAAAATCAAGAAAAATGCCTTGAATAAAAATGCAAAATCGGCTTATGATTACCGCAGAACATCCAATGATTCGCAGACCTTAAATTACAATATTAGCGAAGACCAAGTAATCAATACTATCGACCAAGCAGAACAATTGAGTAAAGTTTTTGGTGCAAAATATCATTGGGGGCCAGCTACTTTTAGCCGTGACTTTACAAAAATTATTTTTTCAAGCGATTATGTGAAAGATGGAGCTAAGTCAGCCACCAAAGATGAGGTTGGAGGCAAGTATAAATTATACATTTCAGAAAATATCAATGGTAGATGGACTGAGGCAGTAGAATTACCCTTCAATGGCAATAATTTTTCTACAAGTCAACCTTCATGGACAGCAGATGAAAGATTACTTT
This sequence comes from Arcicella rigui, assembly GCF_034929435.1. Classification (NCBI taxonomy): domain Bacteria; kingdom Pseudomonadati; phylum Bacteroidota; class Cytophagia; order Cytophagales; family Flectobacillaceae; genus Arcicella; species Arcicella rigui. The sequence continues at coordinate 17,115 of NZ_JAYFUM010000020.1, read as the reverse complement.
TCTTTGCTTCAGACCGCAACGGAGGCTTTGGTGGCATGGATATTTGGGTAGTGGAGTATCAAAAAGGACATTGGGGCGAACCTAAAAATCTGGGAAAAGATGTCAATTCAAAAGATTCGGAAGAATATCCTTTCGTAGATGCAAAAGGCAATTTGTATTATGCTTCAAACGGACAAGGAACAAAAGGTGGCTACGATATTTTCTTCGTAGAAATGAATGGAACAAAAAATACTTCGTTGCCGCTACATTTAAGCGAGCCTTTTAATACGATTTATGATGATTTCGGTATTGTTGCCGATGCCAGTCGCAGAGTTGGTTATTTTAGTTCAAATCGACACAGTAATAGTGATTTTGACATTTATCGTTTTATGAGAGAAAGCAAACCAAACGATTGTTATGAAAAAACGCTTAGTGTTTTCGATGCCAATACTAAAAATGGATTAGCCAGTGCAGACGTAACCATTGTAGCGAAAGGTGGAAAACCAGAATTAAAGAAAACAGACAGTAACGGAAAAATTTCTTTCTGTACTACGCAAGATACTGACTATACCATCAAAATCAACAAGGCGGGTTATCAGACCAACTCTTTAGTTTTTTCGGCAAGTAGCGAATCAGCTTTGGCTTCGTCTGAATTAGAAGTATTGTTGGATAATGTAAAGAAAAACGAGCTTGAACTTAAAATTGCTCCAAGCCGTAAAGAAATGACAAAGATTCTTAGTAACTCTAAAGTTTCGTCCAAAACAGGTAAAAGAAGTATTACAGGTTATGTAGTAGATGCCAATAATCAGCCAGTAGAAGGCGTAAATGTAATTTTCAAAAATATTTGCGACAATACCGTTCAGCAAGTGATTTCTGGCCCCGACGGTGGATATACTTTTTTGGTGAATGCAGATTGTAATTCATTTACGGTAGAAAAATCAAAAAGTGGTTTTGCAAAAACTATCAACCATATTACGCCACAAGGTACAATGGAACAAGGCGAAGGTGATAAATTGTACAAAGAAGGAGATAAGATTATATTGTACAGCATTTCTTATGAGAACGGAACATCTACTCTTCGTCCAGAGGCAATTAAAGAATTGAATAGATTGGCAAATATTCTATCTAAAACACCTTCGATGGTGATAGAATTGGGTTCGCATACTGATAGCCGTGGAGATGATGGCGAAAATCTTAGATTGTCGTTGAGGAGAGCTCAAGTTGCTAAAGACTATCTCATCGGCAAAGGCATCAGTGGAGACAGAATTTATCCAAAAGGCTATGGCGAAAAAGAACCTATTAATGGCTGTACAAATGGCGTAAGTTGTACAGAAAGCGAGCATCAAAAAAATAGAAGAACAACGATAAAAATACTGAAAGTAAGATAGATTTATTAGGTTTGTTTAGAAAGGCTTGGTTATTTAACCGAGCCTTTTTTTGTGTTTTCCCAATTACTCATGCCAGAGAATCATACCATTTTTGAGAAGTACTTTTATATTTAAGCATCTCATTGAACAACCATCCATTTTCACTGTTTTCTATGAACAACCGTCGTGACTTTATTAAACAAATCGCCCTTGCTACGGGTGCTGTGGCTTTTTTGCCCGAACAATTATTAGCTCAAGAAATTGAGAGTAGCAAAAAGCTATTTTTTGAAATTTCATTAGCAGAATGGTCTTTGCACAAGGCAATTTTTGGAAATCAAATGTCAAACCTTGATTTTCCAGTAAAAGCCAAAAAAGACTTTGGTATTAGCATCGTAGAGTATGTAAATACTTGTTTCAAATCTGGTACAAAAAATTTTAAAGAAAACGGAAAAGATACCGCTTATCTCAAAGAATTGCTTTTACGTTGTAATGACAACGGTGTGAAAAACCACTTAATCATGTGCGATGCCGAAGGCGAATTAGGCGATGCCGACTCAGCGAAAAGAAAACAAACCGTAGAAAATCACTATAAATGGGTTGAAGCAGCGAAATTTTTAGGATGCAAAACCATTAGGGTAAATGCCGCTGGAAAAGGAACTGCCGAAGAAGTAGCCAAATATGCGGCTGACGGATTAAGTCAGCTAAGTGAATTTGCGGCTACTATGAATATCAACGTAATTGTGGAAAACCACGGTGGATATTCTTCAAATGGACAATGGTTGTCGGGCGTAATGAAATCCGTAAACATGAAAAACTGCGGTACTTTACCTGATTTTGGTAATTTCTGTATTACAAGAGATACTGCCAATTGGAGAATTTGTAATGAGCAGTACGACCGCTACAAAGGTGTTTCGGAATTGATGCCTTTTGCCAAAGGTGTAAGTGCCAAAACCAATAATTTTGATGCCGAAGGAAACGAAGCAGAAATGGATTATTTAAGATTGATGAAAATCGTAAAAGAAGCTGGTTTTAAAGGAATTGTGGGCATTGAATACGAAGGAGAAAAACTAAGCGAAGACGATGGTATCAGAGCAACGCTTAAACTTTTACAAAAAGTAGGAGCTACATTGGGCTAAAAATTAAGCTTTAGGCAATAGGCTGTAAGCCGTAAGCAAAATACTTTTTATTGTAAAAAGCAAACATTTTGCCTATTGCCTAAAGCTTACCGCCTAAATGAAAAATAGTGAATCTAATTTTTCATTTATTGCTTCAAAGCATAAATTCTCACATAATCAACTTCCATTCTTTGTGGAAAAATACTTTCATCCACCCCTTTTACACCACCCCAATTTCCGCCAACAGCAAGGTTGAGTAATAAATGGAATTTTTTATCGAAAGGAAATTCTGCAAAACCTTTTCCTGTGTTCTCAAAAGTAAAGTACAGTTTTGAGTCGATATACATTTCAATTTTTTTCGGAGTCCAGTCTAAACGATACTCGTGGAAAGCCATATCAAAGTCATCCACCATTGTATTAGCTGTTACTTGTGTTCCGATTACGTGGTTAAAAGATTTCGTATGAATCGAAGCGTGTACTCTTCCGGGGTCGTAACCTACGTGTTCCATAATATCAATTTCCCCATTATCAGGCCAATACTTATCGCTATAATTTTGTTCGCTTGCCAGCATCCAGATGGCAGGCCAAGTACCAATACCTTTTGGAAGTTTGGCTTTTATTTCAAAACGTCCGTATAGAAAATCTCCTTTTCCTTTCGTCACCAAGCGAGCAGAAGTATAGGAATTTTTATCAAATTTTTCTTTAACCGCTTCGATGATAAGTTTGCCATTTTCTACTCTGGCGTTTTTTAGGTTTTCTTTGGTATAATACTGTAATTCATTATTGCCCCAGCCACTTCCACCGACATCATAATTCCATTTTTTTGTATCTGGTAAGCCTTGATAATCAAATTCATCCGACCAAATAGGCGTACTTTCAAAACTATAAACTACGGGCGTTGTAGGTTGGGTTGGTGTAGTGGGCGTTGGGGTTTGGGCATTCATACTTTCTTTGGAGCAAGCACTCAGTATGATTACCGAACAAAGCGTAATTGTTTGGAATAATTTGTTCATGGTTAAATATTTTTGAGATTGAGCTTTAATTTACCCAAAAACTATCAATTTACTATCTTTGTTTGTTTCGTAAAGCTATCTTTTAATGTAATTTTATAAACCAAGATTGTCTTCAAAGCTTTCTTCAAAAGCATATTATTCACGAAATATATCATCTTTAAATCAAGTAGAAATTGCATTAGAATAGATGGTTAAAATAAATTTGATAATAATTTTTCTTTCGCCTTACATAACAATAGACATCTTAAACTTTCTTCTTGATTCATGAAAAAACTATTTCTGTTATTCCTCTTATTTTGTCTTTCCACAAAAACTATTTATTCACAGTCAGTAGGCATTACTTTCTTTAAAGGTTCATGGGGAGATTTACTTGTTGAAGCCAAAAGACAACAAAAACCAATTTTTGTAGATGTTTATACCACATGGTGCAGACCTTGTAAAGTACTGGACAAACAAATTTTTCCTCAAGAAAAAGTCGGTAATTTTTATAATAAAAACTTTATCAATTATAAAGTGGATGCCGAACTTGGAGAAGGTATTGAGATTGCTAAAAAGTATGGTATTGTGCAGTATCCAACTTTATTGTATCTCGACACCAATTTAGACGTGTATTCACCCGAAAAAGTAATTCAAACTGAAAAGGAACTCATTGAAGAAGGAGAAATCGTTCTCAAAAAAATGATACAGAGTTCTCAATTAAAAGAACTTTCTGAACTGTATCCAAGTCATCAATTTGACAAAGAATTTATTTTAGAGTACGCTAAAAAACTTTCGGACAACAATTTGCCTACTCAAAGTATTTTAGATACTTATCTTAGCAAGATTCCAGAAAGTGAATGGATTTTGTTAGAAAATTTACAAATCATTGGCTCGTGTTTCTCTTCGATGGACAGTAAGGCGTATCAGGTATTATATCCAAACTTTTCTATGCTTGTATTAAATGAAAGCGAGGCTTCTACAAGAGCTTTACTTAATATGAGTAAAGTACAGAGAAAAGAGAAAAAGAGAGCAATCGCTACGCATGATGAAGTACTATTAGACAAATGTTTGAACCTTCGATATTTAATGCTGGGAGGATGGTCTGATAAAAATAAAGCTACTTTAGACTCTCAATTTGTGCATTTTAGAAAACAGGCTAAGATCGATCTTTATTTCACAGCAAAAGATTGGATGAAGTATCATCAGGAATGTAAGTCTTATGTAAATGAACAAAATATAGTATCTACCAACTCATTATTACTAAATACTTATGCCTTTCAATACTTTGAAAACATTACTAATAAAGCTTTTTTAGAAGAGCTATTGAAATGGTTGAACAATTCTCCTGAGTTCAAAATCAATCCAATTTATCAAAATACTTATGCTTGTTTACTCTTTAAAACGGGTAAAAAAAAGGAAGCAATAAAAATGGAAGAAGAAATTTTAAAACAACGAAAAGGAAATCAAGCAGAAATAGAAAACTATAAAAATGTAGTCTTTAAAATGAAAAACAATACTCTTTTAAAAAAATAAAGTGCTAATGGTTTTACTAAAATATCAGGTTCTAAAGCCTGTAACTTTTAGTTATCTTTACTTAATAAATACCAAAATATGGACTTCAAACTTGTCTCAGAATATAAGCCTACGGGCGACCAACCACAGGCAATTGCCAAATTGGTTGAGGGCGTTCAGAATGGTGAACAATCACAAACACTTCTTGGTGTTACGGGTTCGGGAAAAACTTTCACGGTTGCCAATATGATTACGCAACTCAACCGCCCGACTTTGATTTTAAGTCATAACAAAACTTTGGCGGCACAGCTTTATGGAGAATTTAAACAGTTTTTTCCCGAAAATGCCGTAGAGTACTTTGTTTCTTACTACGATTATTATCAGCCCGAAGCCTTTATTGCTTCTACTAATACTTATATCGAAAAAGACCTTGCCATCAACGAAGAAATTGACAAACTCCGTTTGGCAACTACTTCGGCTTTGATGTCGGGACGTAGAGATGTTATCGTCATTGCTTCGGTTTCATGTATTTATGGTATGGGAAATCCAGAGGAGTATCGTAAAAGTATTCTTCGTTTTGGTGTGGGTGAAATCATTTCTCGCAATCAATTTCTTTATCGTTTAGTCGAAATTCTGTACTCTCGTACCGAAGTGGAATTTACTCGTGGTACTTTCAGAGTAAAAGGCGATACCGTGGATATTTGCTTGCCTTATGCCGATTTTGGCTATCGTGTGATTTTCTTTGGCGACGAAATTGAAGCTATTCAACGCATCAATCCACAAACGGGCAAGAAGCTTTCGGAAGAAAAAATGATTGCAATTTTCCCTGCCAATCTTTTTGTAACGGGTCGAGATGTGTTGATGAACGCCATCAATTATATCCAAGATGATTTGGTAGCACAAATCAAATTTTTTGAGAGCGAAAACCGATTATTAGAAGCCGAACGTATTAAACAAAGAACAGAATTTGATTTGGAAATGATGCGAGAATTGGGCTATTGCTCGGGCATCGAAAACTATTCTCGTTACTTCGACCAACGCAAAGCTGGGCAAAGACCTTTCTGTTTATTAGATTTCTTCCCCGAAGATTTCCTTTTGGTCGTTGACGAAAGCCACGCAACGATGCCACAAATTCGTGCCATGTGGGGAGGCGACCGTTCCAGAAAAGAAGCTTTGGTGGATTATGGTTTCCGCTTGCCTTCGGCGATGGACAACCGTCCGCTTACTTTTCAAGAATTTGAAAATATTACGGGTCAAACGGTGTTCGTTTCAGCCACGCCAGCCGATTATGAATTAAGACGTTCGGAAGGTGTGGTGGTAGAACAAATCATTCGTCCGACAGGATTGCTCGACCCAGAAATTGAAGTACGACCAAGCTTGAATCAGATTGATGATTTATTAGAAGAAATTTATCTCAGAATCGAACGCCAAGAAAGAGTATTAGTAACCACCCTAACCAAAAGAATGGCGGAGGAATTATCAAAATACTTGGATAAAGTAGGTGTAAAATGCCGTTATATTCACTCGGAAGTAAAAACCTTGGAGCGTGTAGAAATCCTCAGAGAACTTAGAATGGGCGTTTTTGATGTGCTTGTAGGCGTAAACTTATTGCGTGAAGGCTTGGACTTACCAGAAGTATCTTTGGTAGCCATCATGGATGCCGACAAAGAAGGTTTCTTGCGTGATATTCGTTCCTTGATTCAAACGATAGGACGTGCTGCTCGAAACGACCAAGGGAAAGTATTAATGTATGCCGACAGAATCACGGGTTCGATGGAAAAAGCCATTGATGAAACCAACCGCAGAAGGACGATTCAGATGGAGTATAATACACTTCATGGCATCACGCCAAAAACCATTTTGAAATCGAAAGAGAAAATTATGGAGCAGACTTCTATTGCGGATGTAATGGGTAAACCAACGAAGAAAACCAATTACTACAACGAAAGCCAAGAAGTAGCCATGGCAGCCGACCCAGTAATGGCTTATATGGGTAAAGATGAACTACAAAAACAATTGAAAAAAGTAACGGCAGACATGGAAAAAGCCGCCAAAGAATTAGACTTCGTGATAGCTGCCAAACTGCGTGATGAAATGCTGAGTTTGAAGAAGATGATAGCGGAGAAGGGATGATAATTATGAGTTATGAATTATTAAATTTTAAGAAAAATACTCAATGGAAAAGCTACCTCCATTACCTGAAATTATTTTTACAAGTGAACAATTTGAAGATTCAGAAAGAAAATCTTTGTCCAAATTAGGTTTAACATTAATCATCAACCAAAAAAACAATGAAAAAATCCTTACTCCTCCTCGCTCTTTGTGTGTTTATGGGTCGCTTGGGTTTTGCCCAACAAGAAATTGTAAATGAACTCAATCAGAAATATGCAAAATACACGGCTATTTCTGACAAAATTTGGCAATTGGCAGAACCGGGTTATTTAGAAGAAAAAACCTCAGAATTATTGATTGCAGAACTAAGCAATGCTGGTTTTGAAGTACAAAGAGGCGTTGGCGAAATGAAAACCGCCTTTGTCGCTTCTTATGGTTCGGGCTATCCGACGATAGGTATTTTGGCAGAAATGGATGCCTTGCCCGGTTTGTCGCAAGAAGCTGTTCCCTATCGAAAAGCCAAATACGTAAATGCCTATGGACATGGTTGCGGACATAATCTTTTTGGCGTAGGTTCGGTAGCGGCGGCGATTGCTACTAAAAACTGGATGGAAAAAGCTAAAATCAAAGGAACAATTCGCCTAATTGGTACGCCTGCTGAAGAAGGTGCTGGCGGAGGCAAAACCTATTTGGTAAAAGAAGGCGTATTCAAAGACATTGATGCGGTTTTGCATTGGCATCCGGGCGATAATAATAATGCAAGTCCGAATTCTTCATTAGCGTACAGAGTAGCCAATTTTAGTTTTTCTGGCTTGGCGGCACACGCTTCGGCAAGTCCCGAAAAAGGGCGTTCGGCTTTGGATGCTGTGGAAGCCATGAATTATATGGTAAACCTTATGCGTGAACATATTTCGCCCGAAACAAGGATTCATTATGTAATAAAAAACGGCGGACTAACCTCAAACATCGTTCCTGATTATGCGATGGTAGAATATACCATCAGAAATCCAACAGCACAAGGTTTGGAAGAAATCTGGAAAAGATTAATGAAAACCGCAGAAGCCGCCGCTTTGGGAACAGAAACAAAAATGAGCTATGAGATTTTGGCAGGTCTTTACAATTTATTGCCCAACGATGTATTAGCCAAAGAAATGCAAAAGAGCTTAGAAAAAGTAGGTGGCGTAAAATATACACCCGAAGAAACAGCATTTGCAGAAAAAATTCGTTTGACCGTCAATTCACAAAGTCTTGCTCCACTCACAGAGGCACAAACAGTAAAACCCTATACTTCTGGATTACTTTTTCTGGCATCAACAGACGTAGGCGACGTGAGCTGGGTAGCACCAACCGCAGGTTTATCAACCGCTACTTGGGTGACGGGCGTACCTGCACACAGTTGGCAAGCTGTTGCTTGTAACGGCATGAGTATCGGGCATAAAGGGATGATAAACGCCGCTCAAACGATTGCTCTAACGGCTCAAAATCTCTTTAAAGACACAAAATTAATAGAACAATCGAAAGAAGAATTATACCAAAGAAGAGGCTCAAACGTTTTTGAGTACAAATCATTAGCAGGAGACCGAAAACCACCTTTGGATTATAGGAAGTAGTAAAAGTTCGATTTTTTGTGCTTTAGTCAATAGGCAAAATGCTTATTTTTTGCAATAAAGAGTGTTTTTGCTTAGGGCTTGCAACCTATTGTTAAAGCATTACTATTAATTTAATACTGCATGATGACTTAAATATATCGAATTAAAAAGAGTTACAGATAAGAAATTTCTATTAAAACATTTAAAGATATGCCAACGATTACATACAATTTCGACAAGCGTGTTGGACAATCTATTATGATGCTTCGCCAACAAAAACACCTTGCAGGTTTTCCTTTTATGATTGAAGGGAAAGGTGAGTTATTATTAAACCAAGCCTACATGGAGTACCCTGATGGGCATATTGAAATAGTAGAATTCAGTAATGATTTTAGAGATTACTCATTTGTAAGAAAGTTGAATAATGCAGAAGTTGCTGTAATTCGCTCAAAATATCACCTTGAAGATGCGTAATTTATTTGTGATAACAGGAGCAAATGGAGCAGGCAAATCAACACTATCCAAAGCCTTACTTCCTATTGAGTTTTCTTTCTTAGAAGTTTTTGATGGTGATAAATACTTTGTTGAAAAGTTGAAAACAATATTCCCTTCTCAAATAAAATCACCCAAGTATGCAAGAGATTTAGCCTTTCAAGCAACAGTGGAGGCTTTTGAAAACTTAGTAGAAAATGCTATAAAAGACAATAAAGATTTTGCTTATGAAGGACATTTTAGCTCGCCTTCTCCGTGGACAACTATTGAACAATTTAAAGAAGCAGGGTATAGAATTACGATGTTTTTTCTAATGGTTGAAAATGTAGAATTATCTCAAAAAAGAGTATCAGAGCGGGTTAAAACTGGTGGTCATTATGTTACTGCAAAAGAAATTGAGAAGAATTATTATGGAAATCTTCTACAACTAAATACTCATTTCAACTTGTTAGATGAGTTGATTATAGCAGATAACTCACAACTTAATTCTCCAAGTTTACTTTTTCATTACTCAAATCAAGAGCAAATATTTAAGCATCAATTCATACCCAATTGGTTTAAAATGTATTTAAAGGAGATAGATTCTCTGGAATAAAATTAAAAATTCACTAATTCACAATTATTTAACATGTATAAAATTTACGGTATTACTAATTGCGACACTATGAAAAAAGCTATGAACTGGCTGAAAGAAAATGAAATTCCTTTTGAATTTCATGATTACAAAAAGAAAGGTATTAACAATGAAAAAATACAAGAATGGCTTTCACAGAAGCCATGGGATGTATTAATAAACCGTGCTGGAACAACATGGAAAAAACTTAGCGACGAAGAAAAAGCTACCGATGCAACAACTGCAAGCGAGTTGATGATGGCAAAACCTTCAATGATTAAACGACCAATCATTGAATCCGACCATATCCTTGTGATGGGTTTTAATGAAGAAAATTACCGAAAGGTATTTTTAGATCATTCCTGAATTGAGGAGTAAGTAGCCGTGGACAAATGGTGTTGTCAGGCAAAAATCCTCTAAAACTATTAAAAAATGAAAATCTTATCAAGCCAGACAATTAACAATTGCTGGTTCAAATCAGCCTATTTACTATTTTTAGTAATACTACTATTTCCTAATTACAGAATTGCAGAAGCTCCTTGTTCGGGAATTGATGCCTCTTGGCGAATCGCTTTAGAAATGGCTTATCAAAAAGGATTTATTTTTGGTAAGGACATCATTTTTACTTACGGTCCACTTGGTCGCCTAACGCAAAGAGTTGCCATCGGAACAAGTCATTTTGAATTATTCTTATTTGACCTTTTTTGCTTTGCAAACATTGGCTTTTTACTGTACTCTTTTCTTCCAAAACCGCTGAAAGTACATCAGCTTGTCTTACATTTTATTTTTTTCTTCGTGATTAGCTCCTTAGTTGGCGAGTGGACGGGCTTTCTCTTATTTTTTACTTCAATATTTTCGGGCATACTTTTTCTTAAAAAACAGCGTGAAAGCCTATTGATTCATGCCATTATTTTGGGTATTATCAATTTTTACATCAAAATCAATTATGGAATCATCGCACTTACATTTGTGGTGATACTGGTTTTTTACGCATTTTTCACCAAGCGTTTATCCTTACAAAAGTTACTGGGCTATTTGGGGGGTAGCTTTGCTTTTTTAGTACTTTTAGCCTTTTTACTCAAAGTTGATTTACTTGCTTACTTCGAGTCTTCAATTTATCTTATCAGAGGCTACAACGAGTCGCAGTCGGTTTTTCCCGATAATAAAATGCGTGCCGTACTTTCTTCCTATTGTATTTTTATTGTCTTTGTTGGAGCTTGCTTTTACTTTGTTTTCCAACGCTTAAAAAAGAAAGATTTTTCCATTCAAACCTTTGATACGCTATTTGTTTTGGGCTGTGTCTGGATTTGTTCATTTGTTTTGATAAAATACGCTTTTGTTCGGGCTGATGATGGGCATCTTTCCTCTTTTGTGAAAAACGCCTTTTTCCCATTTTTACTATTAGTTTATTTAAGTAACGATAGTTGGCTCAAGCGTTTGGGCTGGTTAATGATTAGCCTAAATTTTATCAGTTACCTTGTTTTTTATCAGCCTATTTATGGCAAAATCACTTTTCCTGTTACCAGTAATATTCGAGTGAAAAGCTACATCCTTGCCTCATATTTTCAAGAAATATTTTCAGAAAATAAAAGGTTGTGCAAAATCACTTATCCCAAAGAAGTATTGGCAAAAATTGGCAATAAAACAGTTGATATTGTACCAAATGAAGTATCTGAAATTTATTTCAATAAGCTCAATTACAATCCACGACCCATTATCCAGTCTTATCAGGCCTACAACGAGTACTTAGATGCCAAAAATCAAGTAAAGTATTTATCAGATTCTGCTCCAGATTATGTGATTTATGGTGTTGAAAGTAGCGACAATAAGTATGCAGTTAGTGAAGAAACCCTTACTTTTTTGGCTTTGTTACAAAAATACCAACCTTTAATGGCATGGAACAACAAGCGTTTATTATTAGAAAAAAGGAGTATAGTAAAGCCATTGAAATTGATAAAAACAGAAAAACACTTCGCTGAAATGAGTAAACCTTATGGTATCAAAGTGTTGTCTGAGGGTGAATTTCTTTTAATAAAAGTAAAATTAAGCTATAATTTTTGGGGTAAAATACTAAACTTTTGTTTTCAGCCTCCACAACTGACAATGAAAATCACAAACGAGCAAGCCAAGCAAGCCGTTTTCCGAACAGTTCCAGATTTATTAGAAAAAGGTCTGATTATCAGTAGTGAAATTGAAAATATAGATGATGTAAAATCTTTTTTTGAAAAAGGCTTTGTAGAAAAAAAAGCGGTTAAAAGTATCCAATTTGATGAAGTATTGAGAGGTATTACTGGTTTTGAACCGCAGATTGAAATCACAGAAGAGAGCTACGAAATGCTCCCTTGAGTATCATAGAATTTCGGGAAATATGTTTATATTGTATGATATTCAGACCACAATATAAAAATGGAAATAATTACTAAGATTGCTCTTTACCTTCATATCGGAGCGGGATTTATCGCTCTTACCATTGGCTTAATACCCATGTTTTCTGTAAAAGGTGGAAAAGCCCATGTCTTTTGGGGCAATGTCTTTTACTGGGCGATGTTTTTGGTAGCTTTAACAGCTTTGATTCGCTTTAAAATGGAATTTCCTTTGATATTCTTAGCAGGAATTGCCGTTTTTAGCTTTTACAATACTTTCACTGGTGCGAGGTTAGTGCGTATGAAGAAAAATTTAAAACCCGAATGGATAGATTGGTTTGGAGCAATTTTAACCATCATGAGTGCTTTAGCAATGATGACTTTTGGAGTATTGGCTTATCAAAAAGGGATAACTTTTTTTGCCATATTATTTAATGTTTTTGGCATTTTTTCATTGCTAATGGCAACGGAAGATTTACGAGTATTCTCAGGGAAAAAAGTAATAGATAATACAGTTCCGTTTCAAGCAAGATATTGGTTTCAGAATCATATTTCAAGAATGGGCGGAGCTTATATTGCTACGGTAACGGCATTTTTGGTTGTAAATAATCCACCATATATTCCGGGCTTAGTAGTTTGGATTGCCCCCGGCGTAATCGGCGGAATTATCATTGGCAGAACTCGTAAGTATTATATGGAGAAGGCTAAGGGGAAGCTGTAAGCTATGAGTTATGAGCCTTGGGCTTTGAGCTTTTGGTTTACTTACACTTTACAGTGTTGTAATTCAAAGCTCAGAGCTGATAGCTCGTAGCTCACGGCTTGAAAACTCATGCCGTTGTCCGTGTCGCACGGACAATTTTTAAAAACTGTAAGCTCAAAGCTCATCGCTCAAAGCTTACAGCCCAAATAACTTACGAGCCATGTCGTAAGTATCATTTATTAGGTAAGTTTTGCTATATTTGTTTTAGATAATCTTTTCAAAAATGGTAGCGAAAACTCAAAAAAAGTCTGAACTCATTCCTAAAAAACAATATAAAGGAATACTTGAACCTTATGAGTTATCAACTCCTGAGGAAAGAAAAAAAGCCGTAGAACGAAATAAAGAATTATACAAGAAAGTAAATAAATAGTAGTATGAACTATCTTTTAGATGGGACTTTCTTAAATGGATGTAAGGCTCTACTAAGTTCATCTCTTCAAATAAATGTTCCCTTTTCCAAGACCTTACTTTTCTTGTCTTGACACAAGAAAAGTAACAAAAGAAAGTCAAGAAATTCCGAAACTCGCTTCGCTCAAACAGCGGAATTTCGAAAAAATTAGACGCATATCAAGATTATATTTTAATACCCTTTTGCCGTTGTCCGTGTCGCACGGACAATTTTTAAAAACTGTAAGCTTAAAGCTCATCGCTCAAAGCTTACAGCCCAACACGAAATCTTATCTTTCAAACAACATTCTTTTGCCAGTCACACTTTCGTCGAAAGTACCATCTTGAAAAGCTAAATGTCCTGAAACAATAGTATGCGTAATTTTTGAATGCAAAGTTTGTCCTTCTAATGGCGACCATCCGCATTGATAATATACATTTTCTTTGGTAACGGTAGTACTTTCGTTCAAATCTACCAATACTAAATCTGCCCAGTAGCCTTCACGGATATAGCCTCTTTTTGAAATCTGGAAACAGTCTGCCACAGCGTGCGACATCTTTTCAGCGATTTTCTCTAACGTAATTTTTCCTTCTTTATAAAACTCCAACATTAAGTTCAAAGGATGCTGAACCAATGGCAAACCCGATGGCGAAGACCAATAAGGATTTTGTTTTTCTGCCCAAGTATGCGGAGCGTGGTCGGTAGCAATTACGTCGATTTTATCATCCAACAAAGCTTGTAACAATTGTTGTTTATGCCCGTCAGCTTTTACCGCTGGGTTACACTTGATTTGGTTGCCCAAAGTTTCATAATCACGAGCATCAAACCAAAGGTGGTGAACGCATACTTCAGACGTAATTCTTTTTTCTTTTAATGGAATTTCATTCGTGAATATAGCCGTTTCTTCACCCGTTGTGATATGCAAAATGTGCAAACGAGCATTGTGACGTTTAGCCAATTCAACCGCCATTGACGACGATTTATAACAAGCCTCCACATTTCTAATTTCTGGATGTACTCTTGGATGAGGATTATCGCCAAAACGTTCTTTATAAATCGCAGAATTAGCACGAACCGTAGCTTCGTCTTCGCAATGCGTAGCAATCAATAGCGGACTGTTCGAGAAAATGTTTTCCAACGTTTTCTCATTGTCCACCAACATATTTCCCGTAGAAGAACCCATGAAAACCTTTACTCCACAAACATTTTGGATATTGGTTTTCAGTACTTCCTCAATATTATCGTTTGACGCTCCCATGTAAAAAGAGTAATTCGCCAAAGAAGTACGAGCCGCAATTTCGTATTTATCTGCCAATAATTCTTGGTTCAAAGCATTCGGAACGGTATTGGGCATTTCCATAAAAGAAGTAACACCACCAGCCACACCAGCACGAGCTTCTGAATGAATACAAGCTTTATGTGTAAGACCGGGTTCACGGAAATGTACTTGGTCGTCGATTACCCCCGGAAGCAGATACTTTCCAGTAGCATCAATCACGGTATCGGCTGTTAAGCCAGAGAGACTTTTACCAATTTTTTCAATCAAACCATCTTTTACAAAAACGTCTGCCGATTGAATTGTGCCTTCGTTGACCACTTGGGCATTTAGAATGAGTATTGTTTTCATGCTTAAATCAGACTGAGAATTTACTTTCTTAATTTGTCAATTTGTTTGGGTACTATGTCGATGGCTCTTTCAACTACTTTCGGAGCAAGCGGTTGAACAAGCGGATAAAGATATACTTTTTCAGAATCACTTTCGGGAATTTTGATACCGATGGCGGTAATGAGCCAGATGAAAATACTGATGCCAAAAGCCCAAGTAAAAGCCCCCACCACAGCACCTGCGAATGAGTCAAAATTACCTAAAACGGTATAGCGGATAGATTTTCGGAGAACCCATCCTAATTTATTAATAAGATAAACAATCGGGAAAAATACAGCACCAAAGCCAATATAAGGCATGATTTTATTGCTAACACCATTGCTCATATAAGGCGAAGCCAAATCGCTGGCAAAACCAAGCGTTTTGAAACCGATAATGACAGAAAGCACAAAAGCAACGATAGAAATTACTTCGATGATAATGCCTCGTTGATAACCAATGTAAGCTCCCCAAAGCGTAGGCAGCAGTATAAAAATATCGATTGGTTGCATAGAAAAGAGATATGTTACCTCATCCCCCAGCCCCTTCTCCATTTGAGAAGGGGAGAAAAGCTTTGAGTTCAAATCTCCCCTCTCAACAGGAGAGGGGTTGGGGGTGAGGTGAATAACTAACTCAAAATAGCTTTCACCATCGCAGAAATAGCTTTACCTTCAGCTAAACCAGCTAATTCTTTGGTAGCTACACCCATGATTTTACCCATGTCTGATGGAGCAGAAGCACCCACACGTACTTTAATTTCTTCTAATTTAGCACGGAGTTCATCTTCTGTTAATTGCTTTGGTAAAAACTCTTCGATGATTGATAGTTCGATTTGTTCTTTTTCAGCCAAATCTTCACGACCTTGTCCTTTGAATATTTCTAAAGAATCTCTTCTTTGTTTAGCAGCTTTTGTCAATAATTTTAATTCAACATCTGCTGGCAAGTCGCCACTGGCATTATTTCCAGAAGTTTCTTCTAACAGAATAAGAGACTTTATAGCACGTAAAGTACGAAGACGGTCTTGGTCTTTTGCACGCATGGCATCTTTAATGCCGTTTTCAATGTTGGTTTTTAATGACATGATTTTATTTGAGATTTTGAAAATATGTAATTTTGAAAATGTTTCTTTTTCAAAATACTTATCTTTGAAGCTTTTAAAGAACAAACATCTTTGCAGAAATGTTTTTTTTGCAAAGGTACTAAAACAGTTATCAGTAATTGTTTATCGTTTATCAGTATTTTGAAAAAATGATAAGCCTAAACAATAGAACGTATTAATGACGAGCGTTATGACTAAATTGAGTGTAAATATTAATAAAATTGCTACTTTAAGAAACTCAAGAGGAGGCGATAATCCAAATGTTGTGAAAGTAGCCTTAGATTGCGAGCGTTTCGGAGCAGAAGGAATTACAGTACACCCACGCCCAGACGAACGCCATATTCGTTATCGTGATGTATTTGATTTGAAAGAAGTAGTAACGACAGAGTTTAATATTGAGGGAAATCCATCAGAGAAAAAGTTTGTAGAATTAGTTTTAGCCAACAAACCCACACAAGTAACTTTAGTACCAGATGCTTTAGGTGCAGTTACTTCTAATGCAGGTTGGGATACCATCAAACATAAAAGTCTTTTGATTGACTTAATTGCTCAGTTTAAAGAAGCAGGAATCCGAACATCTATTTTTGTAGATGCCGATGTAAGAATGGTAGAAGGAGCAAAAGAAACAGGCACAGACCGTATCGAACTTTATACAGAACCTTATGCCGAAAACTATTTCAAGAATAAAGCATTAGCCATTCGTGATTTTGTAACGGCTGCCACCAGAGCCAACGAATTGGGTTTAGGCTTAAACGCAGGACACGATTTAAGTTTGGATAATTTACGATACTTTCAGCAAAACATTCCTAACCTTTTAGAAGTATCCATCGGTCACGCCTTGATTTGTGATGCCCTTTATTTAGGTTTGGAAAATACAGTGCAGTTGTACTTGAGAGAGACGAAGGCGGTAGATTAAGCAAAAACAAAATCCTCTATTTGTGTGATAGAGGATTTTGTTTTTAAAAGTACTTAGGCTTTCCTTGAAAATTGTTTTTCAATATTCATTTATAATAAAATCCACTCATGTTGTGGGTGGATTTTTCATTTCATTTGATGCGATTTATTTGAAAAATACAATTTTATTCACAT
>NZ_JAYFUM010000019.1:0-145955 GCF_034929435.1 Arcicella rigui | reverse complement strand
GATAGCGTTGACCTTGACCTCTACGTGGGTCTGAAAGGCTTTTAAAAAAATCATTAATCTCCATTACAAAATATTATTTGGACAAAATTAATAAAATATCAGAACTTAACAACCCTGCTACTGAGAGGGGGGCTTTAAACTTGAAAGGCTGCTCCAATTCTCAATGAGAGCTACGACTCAAACAAAAATTTGCAAATATCTAATAATCAGAAACATAACCCATTCAAAAGCTCCCCTTCTCTGCAGGAGAAGGGGCTGGGGGATGAGGTTTACCCATTCAAAATCAAATCCGCTGCTTTTTCTGCTACGGCTATCACGGGGGCGTTTGTGTTTCCTGCTATTACTTCTGGAATTACCGACGCATCTACTACTCTTAGCCCTGCGATTCCTCTTACTTTCAAGCCTTCTGGCGATACTACTGCCATTTCATCAATACCCATTTTGCACGTTCCGCAAGGATGATACACTGTTTCACAAGCGTTTTTGATATGCTCAATCAACTCTTCGTCTGTATCAGATTTTGCTGGAAAATTTAGTTGCTTGCCTATTCTCAAATGGTCAAAAGCTTCCGACAAAAGTACTTCTTTTGCTTTTTTCACACCACGCAGTAACGTTTGCATGTCTTCTGGATTTGAAAAATATTGTGGGTCAATCAGCGGAGCGTCTAAGGGATTATTTGAATGTAAACCTATAAAACCTCTACTTTTAGGTTTCAACAAAGTCGGTAAAATAGTAAAACCTTCTGATTTCGGTCTGCCGTCAAAATCATGAATATCATAGCCCCAAGCAGGCGAAAAATGAAATTGAATATCAGGGCGGTCGAGTCCTTCTTTGGTTCTTACAAAAGAACAAGCTTCCAGTGGACTTGAAGTAAGCGGGCCTTTTTTCTGAATAAAGTATTTCAATACATTCTTGAAATTCAAAACGGTATTATAAGAAGTATTTTTCAGCGAACCCAAGACGTTCATATTGACAAACAAATGATCGGAAAGGTTTTGTCCAACGCCTTTTAAATCTAAGCGACAATCAATCCCGAAAAGCTGTAAATAATCAGCATCTCCAATGCCCGAAAGCATTAATATTTGCGGACTTTGAAATGCTCCAGCCGACAAAATCACCTCTTTGGCTACCTCCAAACGCTCTGGATTTTTTGACTTTTCTTGCAAGTACTCCACTCCTACTACCGCATCGTTTTTATACAATAATTTTGTAATGTATGCCCTCGTAATCACTTTTAAATTCGGGCGATTGAGGACAGGTTTGATAAATGCCGCAGCCGTAGAAACCCGTTTGCCATCTTTAATCGTAAACTGAAATTTCCCTGCTCCTTCTTGCGTACTCCCGTTAAAATCAAGATTTTCGGGAATCCCATTTTGAATATTGGCTTGTACAAAAGCCTCCGCCAATGGCGTAATATATTGATTATGAGCCACATTCAACAAACCACCCCGACCATGAAATTCATTTTGAAATTGCTGATTATCCTCTGATTTTTTGAAGTAAGGTAACATCGCTTGATAATTCCAACCCTTATTTCCCCAACGTTCCCAATCATTATAATCCTCCCGATTGCCCCGAATATATGCCATGCAATTGATTGCACTGCTACCGCCCAAAGCCTTGCCACGAGGCTGATACATTTGGCGATGATTCACATAAGGCTGTGTTTCGGTATAAAAATTCCAGTTTACCTTCGTGTAATTCAGGGCAGAATAGGCAGCAGGAATCTGAATTTCCAGCTTGCGGTCGTCGCCACCTGCCTCCATTAACACTACTTGAATCTTGGGATTTTCAGAAAGACGATTTGCCAACACACAGCCAGCCGAACCCGCCCCGATAATGATATAATCTGGTTTCATATTGTTTTTGGAATTAATCAATTATGCTTAATAAACATTGGTAAAATTTTGTAAAGTGTAATAACAAGCATCAACTAAATCTCAAAAAATCCCTTTGATAGTTCTTACTTTTCTTGCCTTGATGCAAGAAAAGTAACAAAAGAAAATCAAGAAATTCCGAAACTCGCTTCGCTCAAACAGCGGAATTTCATAAAATGCTTACGCAAGATTTCCAATAAATTATTTAATAGCACGTATTTTAGATTTTACCCACAATATCCTTAAATTCCTTGGGCTATGCAACGATTTGGAATCTCATTTCTCAATTTAATTTTCTATATTTAATCCATTGAAAAGCAAGCCCATGAAAATAGAATACAAAGAAGGAGAACTATTAGAATTTAACGAAAACGGAGACACCAAACTATTTGGTTTAGACTACACCGAAATGGTATATGTAGAAAAAGGAACTTTTAATATTGGGGATAATAATTCTGGTATTGAAAATGAAAAGGAAGCTACCATTACTTTTAATAATAGCTATTTTATAGGCAAATATCCTGTGACGCAAGAGTTTTATGAATATATCAAAGGAGAAAATCCATCACATTTTAAAGGAAAATATAAACCAGTAGAAATGGTTTCTTGGAATGATATATATAAAGGAGTGGATTCTTTTTTAAAGCAATTAAATAATAAACTCAAAGAGGAACATCCTTCTCTAAATGGTAAATTTTCATTACCCTCAGAAGCCCAATGGGAATACGCAGCCAGAGGAGGTAAAGCTTGGGATAATCCTGATAAATTTTTATATGCAGGTAGTAACAATATCCATGATGTATCATGGTTTGATGAGAACTCTAATGCTCAAACCATGCCAGTAGGACTAAAACAACCTAATAGATTGGGAGTTTATGATATGTCTGGGAATATTTTTGAATGGTGCATTGATAATTATGTAGAAGATTACCAAAAGATACCTAATAATGGAGAGGCTTATCAGCAATCAGCCACTATGCGTGTTCTTCGTGGCGGTCGTTGGTACGATCAAGTTGAGTTTTGTAGAGTAGCCTTTCGTAAATACTACTATCCAGACCGTCGTATTGGCAGTGATGGCTTTCGGTTAGTTTTCCTCCCAGTTTAAACCAAGAAATTTATCTTTTGTTGAGCTTTGAGTGTAGTAGAGGAAAGAGTAGTAACCAATTAATAGAAGGACCAACCTAAGTACAAAATTTATATGCAAAGTCTTGAAGAATACCTAAAAAGAACAGGTTTTATCAGAATAACTGACAATATTGACCCAATTAAAATTACACTTAGTGAAAAATATGATTTAAGATACTATTTTGATAATAATCGTCTGGGCTTGCATGTAAGTGGTGCAGTAGAACGAATTGATGCTCAAGAAGTATTCGACTATAAAAGTATTAGTAATTGTTTAGAAGTTTTATATATATCAAATACTTTACTCAAAGAGGTAATTATTGATGGTAGAAAATTTCCAAAACTTAAATATGTTAATTTAAGTCAGAATGTAGCTTTAAACAGAATAATATTAAAAAACTTATCTTCTCTTGTAGAACTAAATACCCATCACTGTATCAACCTTCAAGTGTTACATCTTGAAGGTAGTTTTTCTTCTTTACAAAAATTTGATACTTCCTACTGTATCATTGAAGATATAGTTTTACCTAAGCAATTATCCGCCTTATGGTACTTTAATTTTGCTCAAAATCGTATCAGTGATACAACCTTCTTAAGGTTTATTACTCAAAAAACTCCACTTACAATTGATTATCTTTTTTGGAGAAATAATCCTTTAACAGAGAGTTTAATCAATACTTTAGAAAGAGGTGATATTGAAGTTTTAAAAGCTTATTTTGGAGAGGAAGAAGAGGAGGAGGAGGTAATTGGAGAGAAAGAGGTAAAAAGAAAAGAGAAAAAAGAGTTGGTTTCGATTTTTCGGAAAAAGCTTATTCTACTGGGCAATACGCAAGCAGGCAAAACAAGTCTTTGCAATATACTTTTAGATAGTGACAAAGCCGATGGTTCAAGTACGCATGGTATTAATATTTTTACTTATGAACCCGAAAAAGATAAAGTTATCCAAGTCTTTGATTTTGGCGGACAAGATTTTTATCATAATGCTCATCTCTCTTTTTACAGTATTAATGCCAATTATTTATTGGTTTATGGCAACGGACAAGAAGATATATATGACAATATTCCAGCCAAAGGAGAAGGAGAAGTCATTAGAGAAGACGATACTTTCCCAAAGCATTATTGGCTAAGTAGCCTAAATAGCAATTTACGAATATCTGGACAAGACAAAAATCAGGATATTCATAGCCTATTTCAACAAAAAAATATCAAATTAGCTTTATTAGAAAACCTAAAAGAAAATAAGAAAGCCCAAAGACTTAATCAAAAAAGCTTAGAAGAGGAATTTGTTGCCACAGAATTTTGGCATTTTCCACTACGAAAGATAGACGGGACAAAACTTAAAGATTCAAATCATATTAAAACAACCATAGACAAATGGCTTTTAGAAGATATTCGTCAGGATCAATTAAGGCAAGATATTAAAATGTTGGGTGAAAATATTCAAAAAGAGAATCCAACCAATGCGATTGTAGATAAATCTGCATTTTTAAATGAGGACCGAGAACAAATCTCTGAGATTGAATTAAAATTATTACACGATAGCTATTATATTTTTCTCTGTGAAACCAAAGAAGGACAAACAATTCCAAAGGATTTAGCAGAAAAAGT
This sequence comes from Arcicella rigui, assembly GCF_034929435.1. NCBI lineage: Bacteria > Pseudomonadati > Bacteroidota > Cytophagia > Cytophagales > Flectobacillaceae > Arcicella > Arcicella rigui. The sequence continues at coordinate 141,345 of NZ_JAYFUM010000019.1, read as the reverse complement.
AATTGTTAATTTAGCCTTGTTTAGTCAATGGATTTATGCCATTTTGAATCTTAAAAACTTATTGGGAAATGGATATTTTAATAAAAATGATGCTGAAAAATGGCTTGTTGCCAAAGAATATAATAATGCCTTAGCACATCTTGATTTTATCATTGCTTTTCTACTCCATGAAAAAATGATATTTCAAATAGGTGGTGAGCATTATCTCGTTCCACAATATTTATCTGAGCCGAAATATCCATCAGAGATTTTATTATTAAAATTATTTCAAGACCCTTTTATAAAATACGAGTTTACAGGTTTTTATCATACTCAATTGCTTACAAGTATCATTGCAGAGTTTTTTCAATTCATAGCCAAAGAAAAAGTAGAAGATAAATTTCAATTATTGGTTTGGAAAAATAAGGTGATTCTGTATTTGGAAAATGCAACAGAAAGTCATAATGCGATGAATCCCTCCTATTTGTTATTGATAAAATTTGGAATTGTGAATCAAAAACCAAGTTTATCATTATCAGCTATTCATTCAGATTCATTGAAAGATAATCTTGTACTAAAAAATATCATGCAGTTTATTGATGATTCACTCAATAAAAAAGTAATCAAACACAATAAGCTTATCAAAGCACCTAATAACCATTATATCAATGCCAAGCTTTTAAATGAAGATGCTATTGATACCAAAGGAAATAAAAGTGATTTAGTATATGATAATTTCACTAAATGTTTTTACCGAAAAGGAGATTTCCCTCTCTTTGTTGACCCAGAAAAATATCCTATGAAAAAGATTTTTATTTCCTATTCAAAAAGTGATGTGAAGTACCGTGATGAATTTAAAAAGCACTTTTATCCGCTCAAAAGACAAAGTTTGATTGATACTTTTGATGATTCTGATTTAGGTTTTGGTGAATGGAATTCTGTCATTCTCAAAAAAATTGAAGAGTGTGATATTTTTGTTTGTTTGGTAAGTATTGATTTTCTAAACACTGGCTATATAATTGATACAGAGTTACCTCATGCCCTAAAACACAAAAAAGAAATTGTACCAATCAAAATCAGAGATTGCGATTGGAGTGATTTTATTATTCAAGAAAAGGACAATGAATCCATTCGATTAGGACAATTTAACGTTGCTCTCAAAGCAAAAGCGATAACGCTATTTGTCGATAAATCAAGCGAAAGCGATGCAAGACAAAATACAACAGAAGAAAGAGATGCTATTTGGACAAATGTGGTAAAGCAATTTAAAGAGGCATTTTTTAAGGCTTGATTAAAAGAGATTTGGGTTTTCAGATTTCGGAAATTGAATAAAATGACTTTGCTTTGATAATGTATTTCAAAAAAGCCGTTGGATAAATCCGAAATCCGACACCTGAAATCCGAAAGCAACAATTTTCATAATTCATATCTAATCTTCAAACATTTCTCCTCGCCTGTACAATATGACGTTCATTATGTGCCGTTAAAAATTGATAGACATCGCCCAGTTTTAAACGTATCAAACGAGTAATCGAAATTGGAATACGAATGGCATTCATATCGGTTGCTACACTGGCTTTCAGCAGTTTCAAAAGTGTTTCTTGGTGTTCGATAAACTCGGCAACTACGGTATATGCGTCTAATTCCACCACAGGACTATGGTCTTTGAATGCCTTCATTTTACTCATTTTTTCTTTGGGTTCCATCAGTTGCGTAAAGTACGCACCCAAGTATGAGCTTTTGAATTGTAAGTTTGTCCCTTTTTTACGCTGATTCGCCAAGCCTTTCTGAATAGCTGGCAAATAATATCGACTATAAGTATTGAGGTGTTCGAGGCATTGGGCGATACTCCATCCGCCATTGCTGGCAGGTTTCAGCAATAGACCTTCATCAAGGTTCTGAAAGCTTTCAATACTTTCTTTTAAATGAGCTTCTACTCGGTTTTCTAATTGAGCAATCAATACGCTGTTTTCTATACTTTTCATCTTCGGAATGTTTTTTAGGAGGCTTAATTCTTGCTACAAAGTTGAAGCTTTGTCTTTTGTAAAATCTTGGTAAATACCAAGATTTGCTTTTCCTTCATCAAATTCGATAATTTTTACTTAACAGATTAGCCATTCCGAAAAAGCTAAAATGTCAATAGCTTTTCAGAAATTTGCAAAGAATCATATAATTGTCCTATTTTGAAGTATAAACCTTAAAAATCCCATGAAAGTCTATCTCTTTTCTATTCAGCAAAATCATTTCCGCTCTTTGTTGGGCTTATTGCTCATTGGCATTTCACTGGCATTTACTTCTTGTAAAAGTAGTAAAGCCGTAGTGAACAATACCCAAACGCAGACCGTAGCCGTGAAGCAAGATAAATTTGTTGAAATCAGTATCAAGTCTATCGAGGCATTGGATTTGGAAGAAGACCTTAGTTTTGCGGATGAAATTACGCTTACTTATTCGCTTACTTTGTTGGACGATAATAAAAAAATCATGAAGGCTGTCAATGCCTCTTGGGGTGTTGAAAGCATCAAGAAGGGAGAAATTATCAAAGGAGATAAATTCAAAAAACTTGAAATACAAGTACCCGAACAAGGGAAATTATTGTCGTCGGTGATACTGATGGAAATTGACGATTATCAAAAAGCGGTAAGTACCGTGAAGAAAATTAATGAGTTGGGAGGTTTGGCAAAAATTCCTGCCACCATTATCAATATTGCTGAATACGAAACGCCTTTGGCTGTTGTTTTCGCCAGTCTTCAAGCAGCAGGTTATGGGTTGAAAATTGCCGAGCAGTACGATAAAGATGATTTACTCGGACAAAGTAGTTTTGAACTAAAATTAGACAGCCTAAACCCTACCCAAAAAATCTATCCCGTGGTGTTGAACTTCGAGGGCGAGCATTTTAAAAACACATTTCGCTATAAAATTAATTATGAGTTAAAAATTCGATAAAAAATGATTTTTTAGCCCTTATAAATCACTATTAAACAGACATTTTAACGTTTATCTACATTTTTTAATAGAATGTAAATACTGAAATGCTGGGTTTTTATTTGTATTTTTGTTGGCTTAGTACAATAATTTAACCATTAAATAGTTATTCTAATTACCATTTGCACACTCAGAATATAGATTACTGAGGCGTTTTGATTGGTTATTACAAGTTTGAGATGTGATATTTCAAACAAAAAGATTGAAAATAATGAATAAATCACTAATCAGAATATATGGGCTAATTGCTTCTTTATTGATTATTGCGAATATTTCCAATGCTCAAAATGACAATTATGCTATCAAAATAGGAAATAGAAGTATAGATGCTAAAGAGTTTACACAAACCTACCGTAAGCTACAACAAAGCGATAGCGTAAGAAAAGATAACCAAAAGGAATTTTTAGATAATTACATCAAGTATAAACTGATGGTTTACGCCGCCGAACGTATGGGAAAAGATACCACTCGTGCGTTTCGTGAAGAAATAGATGCCTACCGCAAAGAATTAGCCACTCCTTATTTAGTTGACAAAGCCATCCTTGAGAAACTCATTCAAGAAACCTACGAGCGAATGCGTGAGGAAGTAAGAGTAGCTCAGATTTTCATTCCATTAGCCAAAAACGCCAGTCCTGCCGATACGATGGCAGCCTACACTGAGCTAAAAAATATCAGAGCAAAAATTGTTAAAGGTGATTCATTCGAGGCAATGGCGAAAGCCCATTCCAAAGATAATCTTTCTGCCATCAAAGGAGGCGATTTAGGCTTTATCACTGTTTTAGACAATAATTATACTTTTGAATCTGCCGTTTACAATACACCAAAAGGTGAAATGTCAATGCCTTTCCGCACCAGCAAAGGCTATCATTTGATTAAAGTATTAGACAGACATTCATCAAGAGGAAAAGTAAAATTAGCTCATATTCTTATCAGCCTTGCTCCTTCTGCAAGTTCGGATGAAGGCAATGTAGCCAAGAAAAAAATTGACGAAGTTTATACTTACCTAAAAAATGGTGAACCATTCGATGGCGTTTGCCGAGTATATTCAGAAGATATAAGAACCAAGAACAGTGGAGGCGTAATTAACCGTTGGTGGGATGCAGGAGCTTTGATTGACGAAAAAATTGTTGAAGCAGTTTTTGCTTTGAAAGATAAAAGCGAATTTACTGTACCCATTCAAACGTCTTTGGGCTGGCATATTTTCAGATTGATTGACAAAAAAGCTTTGCCCAAGTACGATGAAATGGCCCCTTTTATCCGTCAAAAAATTAATTCAGACCTTTCCAGAAATGCCATCATCAAAAATAATTTGGTAAAACGCTTACAGAAAGACAATAACTACCAAGAAGCCATTTCTGTAAAACAAGAAGCCATTGATAATTTCTATAAAGATAGAATTGGTTCGGAAGATTACCTTTCAAAAGCCGTTTTCACTATCAACCAAACACCTTCTACGGTCAGAGATTTTTATAATTTTGTTACCAAAAATCAACGTCAATTAGCCAAATTAAAAGCCATTGACGAAAAAACGCCAGAAGATTGGTACAATCTTTTTGTTGAAAATCAGAATCTTCGCTACGAAGAATCAAATTTAGAAATTAAGTTTCCAGAGTTTCGTGCAGAGGTACAAGATTACAGAGAAGGCATTTTACAAAAACAAATGTTTAATGAGTATGTCTTAGAAAAATCTTTAGATTCATTAGCACAAGTAAAATTTTACCAACAAAATATCGGACAATACGAATACACACACCGAGTATTCGCTAAAGTACTGACCACCGAACGTAGAGAAACTATGGAACAAGCCAAAGTTTTACTGGCTAAAGCTCCGTTCCCGATGAACCGCAGATTCCCAGACATTTATTTTGAAAAAGATAAATCTACTTTCTCGCCCGATGCTCAGAAAATGCTCAATGATTTAGGGATTATTTTACTAAAAAATAGAGATTATATCGTAGAAGTAACTGGCAATTCTGACCCTGAAGAACAAGAAAACGTTTCGGCAGATAGAGCCAGAAAAGTGGTTAATTTTTTGATGAGTAATGGTGTTTCGCCTACACGTATCATCGAAAAAGACGATAGTAAATTCAAACCTGTTTCAAAAACAGACCGCAGTAAAAACAGTAGAATTGGCATTAAGTTTTACTCCAACTCGATGGACGATGTTGTAAAACGATTCAATGCCCTAAAACCCAACAGCCTTACAGCCGAAGAAGGGTATTTTAAAAAAGACGAAAACGAATACTTGAATAATATTGCTTGGGAAATTGGTGAAAGAAGTTTTGAATCGAAAGGTAGATTTGTTTGGGTGAATATCCAGAAAGTTGAAGAACCACGTACCAAAACTTTCAAAGAAGCCCGTGGACAAGTAACCAAAGATTACCAAAAAGTATTATTAGAAAACTGGGTAAATGACTTGAAAAACCGTTATCCAGTACTTACAAACGAATCGGTACTCAACCAAATTCTTGATTAAATCAAACAATTTGTCTTTCAAACTTTAATCTTAACACTTTTTAACGAAGAAGCAGTGTAAGATTAAAGTTTAAAAAAGCTTATCTTTGTCTATCGCCGTACTCTAAGTTAGCATTGTGAATTGTGAGTAATGAGTTTTGAGTTTAAAATATTGATATACAAAATTTTAACTTATACAATAAAATTATTCTCTTCTTCATTGACTATTAGCATAGCCTAAAATTGGGTAGTACGTTTCATATTAAAGTTAATTTTTAGATGAAATTTTCAAAATTCTTCATTTTTGCCTTTTGTACAATACTTTGTCAATCCTTAATGGCTCAACAAAAGCTTGTGATTGATAAAATCATTGCCAAAGTAGATAATCACTACATTTTACAGTCGGAGTTAGAAGCACAAGTACAACAAAACGCACAACAGGCAGGTGGGCCATCACGTTGCCAACTTTTTGAAAGCTTAGTTGTAGGAAAAATGATGTTGGCTAAAGCCGAGATTGACTCTGTAATTGTGGATGACAAAAGAGTAGAAACCGAACTAAATTCCAGAATGGAACAAATGGAACAGCAGTTTGGCTCACAAAAAAATATTGTTGAAGCTTATGGCAAAACGATTTCATCTTTGAAAGACGAACTTCGTGCCGCCATTAAAGAACAGCTGACCACTCGTAAAATGCAAGAAAAAATTACGAGCGATGTAAAGATTACACCGAAAGAAATCAAACGTTTTTATGATGCTATCCCCAAAGATTCACTTCCTTATATGCCTTCGGAAGTAGAAGTTGGACACATCGTAAGATTAGCAAAAACGACTAAAGCACAAAGACAAGAGCTTTTGAGTAGATTAAGAGACTACAAAAAAAGAGTAGAGAATAATAGTGATTCTTTTGAAGAATTAGCCAAATTGTACTCAGAAGACATTGGTTCTGGAAAAAGAGGTGGAGATTTAGGTTTTGCAAAGCGTGGACAAATGGTTGCTCCTTTTGAATCTGCTGCATTGAAATTGAAACCAAATGAGATTTCTGATGTTGTAGAATCTGAATTTGGTTTTCACTTAATTAAATTGCTTGAAATTCGTGGACAAGAGTATCACGCTTTACACATTTTATTAAGACCAGACTATCAGCGTCTTGATTTAGCTGAACCAACTCGTTTCTTAGATAGTATCAAAGTTTTGATTCAAAGAGATACTTTGAAATTTGAAAATGCTGCGAAACTATACTCTGAAGACAAAGCAACACAAGACAATGGCGGAATGCTTACAGACCAACAAAGTCGCTCGGTACGAATGGCTTTAGATGGTTCAATGGAATCAGGTTTATACTTTACACTTGACACCATGAAAGTAGGAACAATTTCTGCTCCAATGCCTTACAGAACAGAAGATGGACGTTCGGCTGTGAGAATTTTGTATTACAAAGCAAAACATCCACCTCACTTTGCCAATTTAGAAGACGATTTCCAAAAACTATCTTCTTATGCTTTAAATCGTAAACGAAATAATGCCATAGAAAAATGGTTTACTACGGCCAAAAACGATGTTTTTATTTACGTAATTGATGAGTACAAGGCTTGTAATGTGATGAAAATCAACGACCAGTGACCTAATGACCAGTAAAAACTCGAAATAATCGTAATTAAGTACATCATTTTAGAAAAAAATATTTAGATTTAGTAAGTGTCAGGTAATGTTCTATTATCCTGACACTTTAATTTTATCTCAATTTCAAATAGTCAATAAACAATAAACCGCCTAAACTGAAAAAAGATATGGCTCAATTCAAGTCGGATGTTGAAGCAGTTGATGCTTTAAAAGAATCTTATCAAAAACTTAGCACCGAAATAGGTAAAGTTGTGATTGGTCAGGAAGAGACCGTTAGAATGCTTCTTACAGCGATTTTTTGTCAAGGACACTGTTTATTGGTAGGTGTTCCGGGGTTAGCAAAAACTTTGTTGATTCAGACGATTGCCAATGCACTGGATTTAGACTTCAATCGTATTCAATTTACACCTGATTTAATGCCTTCTGATATTGTAGGGTCAGAAACTTTGGATAATGAGCGTAATTTTAGATTTGTAAAAGGGCCTATTTTTGCCAATATCGTACTTGCCGACGAAATCAACAGAACACCGCCAAAAACACAGTCGGCTTTATTAGAATCTATGCAAGAATATGCAGTAACGGTAGCAGGGAAAAAATATCCATTAGAAAAGCCTTTCTTCGTTTTGGCAACTCAAAACCCTATTGAGCAAGAAGGTACTTATCCTTTACCAGAAGCACAATTAGACCGATTTATGTTTATGGTAACGCTTGATTATCCTTCATATCAAGCGGAATTAGCCATTGTAAAAAATACAACTTCCGATAAAAAATACAAAATAACTCAGCAAGTAACAGGTGAAGAAATTTTAGCTTATCAAGAATTAGTAAGAAGAGTTCCGATTGCCGATAACGTAGTAGAGTATGCGGTAAAATTAGTTCATAAAACAAGACCAAACACCGAGTTAGCTGATGCTATGAGCAATAAGTACTTGGAGTGGGGTGCAGGGCCGAGAGCCTCACAAAACTTAGTTTTAGCCGCTAAATGCAATGCTCTCTTAAATGGCAAGTATTCACCCGATATTGAAGATGTTAAAGCCGTAGCAATGGCTGTACTTCGTCATAGAATAGTAAGGAATTTTAAAGCAGAAGCAGAAGGAATTTCAGTTGAAAATATCATTTCAAAATTACTTTAGTAAGTACCGAATCACAAAAAATCCCCAAGATTTCAACATCTTGGGGATTTTTTGTTGCTATATCTTCAAAGAAATTAGTTTTTCTTAGCAGGAGCAGCAGGAGTTGTAGCTGCTGGAGTAGCTGGAGCTGGAGCAAATGGTTTTGGAGTAACACCCATTTTCTTCAAGATTAAATCAGAGATATTAGCATCGTCTGGAGCATGTAAAACGATTGGAGTAGTACCTTGTCCGGCATCGTAGTTGAATACGAAAGCATAACCGTTTTCTTTAGCCACAGCGTGCATATTATCTTCAATTTTTTTCAACAAAGGTTGTAACAATTGAGACTGTTTTTTCTGTAAAGAAACTGATGAATTCTGACGGAACTCTTCAATGCTACTTTGCATACTTTGCAATTCTTTCTCTCTATCAGCCTTGATTACATCAGCCATTGTAGGAGCATTTTTTTCGTAATCAGCCAATTTAGTTTGAAAGTCTTTCACTTTTTGCTGATACATATTGTCGTACTGCGTTTTAGTAGTAGTCAATTCTGTTTCTACTTGTTTTGCTTCTGGCATCTGAGCTAAGATATAGTCTAAGCTAATGTAACCGATTTTTTGTTGTGCATTTACATTCGCTGTTGCTAAAGCAAAAAATGCTAATAAAGCAATAAAAAATTTGTTTTTCATTTTGTTGTTATTCTGATTGGTTAATTACTCTTTTTTAAGGGGGCTTGCCCCTCCTTTTCTATTTGACTTAGTTTTTGTTGTATTGTCTTTACTTTCCTCGTTAGCTGTTTTAGCCTCCTGTTCTTGTTTTTCTTTTTCTTTCAATTGTTCTGTACTGATGCCCAATTCTTCCATTACGTAGTCGGTATAATCATGAATTGGGTTGGTGTATAACATAGCTAAACCATCAGAAGATTTATCAAACAAAAAGTCTAACTTTTTTCCACGAGCTACTTTTTCAACGGCTTTGGCTACTTCATCTAAAACAGGTTTCATAATTTCCTGTTTTTTTTTGAAAAGTTCACCTTCAAAACCGAAAATTTTATTTTGTAATTCTTTGGCTTCTTTGGCTTTTTCCTCAATCGTTTTCAAACGTTGAGCTTTCATTTCTTCAGTTAGTAATATTTCCTCTGCACGGTAGGCCTTCTCTAATTTACTAACTTCTTCGTTTTTTGCTGATACTTCACTAATCCACTTTGCCGTAAGTTTTTCAATTTCAGCTTGAGCATTTTGGTACTCTGGCATTTTTGAAGTAAGATATTCAGTATCTATATAACCAAACTTTTGAGCGTTTAGGCTAAAACATAAACAAAAGAGTGGCAAAATTAGTAAAAATATCTGCTTTTTCACGGCTTCTGTGTTTAAATTAGAAAATAAGTAGCTTGTGACCTGAGATAATGTTTTTATAAAAACGTATTCACGACAAAGCTAAAAAATTGTCTGTTAATAATACCTGATTAACGAGACATATTTGGTGATATTGTAATGACAATTATCAAATACAATACCACCAAATGCTTATGAAAAGAATGCTTATCTAATCTGCTGACCTATCGAGAAGGTGAACGCTTGCTGTCCGAAATTATTGCTTGAGGTCTGACCTGGTACTTTATCAAAAGCAAAACCATAATCAATACCAATCATACCGAAAGCTGGCATAAAGATTCTTGCTCCAAAACCTGCCGACTTATAAATCTTAAACGGATTGTAAGAAGTATAGTTAGCAAAGTTGTTTCCGCCTTCTGCAAAACCTAATAAGAAAATGGTTGCTGATGGGTTCAATGAAACTGGATAACGAACTTCCATTACAAACTTGTTGTAGGCAACCCCACCACTTGGTAATGAACCTTGCGAACCAAATACTCTGTCTTTATAACCACGCAAAGCGATGATGTCACGGCTGATTACATTAAAACCTGTTTGCATACCCGAACCACCCAAATCAAAACGTTCAAAACGGGTGATGTCTTTATCAGGATTATATGAACCTAAGAAACCTAAGTGAGTACGCATGTGGAACACTAATTTACTGGTAATTGGTGTAAACCACGAAGCATCGAACATCCATTTGTGGTACTCAATCAAGTTTGTGTTATTCCCTCCAAACAATGAATAAGGAGGAGTCAGTGAAGCCGTCAGTGAAAAACTCGAACCTGAACGTGGGAAGGTTGGGTTATCAATACTGTTTCTTGAGAAGTTAGTCACAAAAGCTACCGCTACTGAATTACCTTCTGGATAACCATAATAAGGTAAGTTTTTCACATCAATCAATTGTAAAGAAAGCGAGTTACTCAATGAGAAATAATCATCTGGTTTTTTCAAACGCTTACCCAAACTGAATGATAAAGTTGTACTATTGAAGTGTGCTTCGTTTTGTGCAGCCGTAGCACTATCTGAAGTAGCCGTTGAAGTACCTAATCCATAGCCATAACCGTAACCACCATAACCACCGTATAAACTACTTCCGTAACCATAACCAGAATTATAAGCACTTAACTGGTTATATTGCTGAATTTTATAAGGATACGAAATACTTCTACTCAAAGAAATAGAGAATGAGTTCGGTTTCTTTCCACCTAACCATGGCTCTGTAAATGAAATAGAGTAGTTTTGGAAAGAAGAACCATTCGCTTGAAAACGAACCGAAAGTTTTTGTCCATCACCAGCAGGAAGTGGTTTCCAAGCATTTAAGTTTCCGATATTTCTGGCTGAGAAGTTATTGAAAGTTACGCCTAAAGTACCTACGAAACCGATGTAACCACCCCAACCACCTGAAAGCTCAATTTGGTCAGAAGGTTTTTCTTCTACGTTATATTCAATATCAACTGTACCGTCGGCTTTTGGGATTGGATTCGGAGTAATCTTCTCTGGGTTAAAATAACCAATGGTTGATAATTCACGAACAGTACGAATAATGGCAGATTTATTGAATTTCTGACCGGGTAAGGTTCTGATTTCACGCATTACTACGTGGTCAGATGTTTTAGTATTTCCGTTTACAATTACTTTATTAATTGTGGCCTGTTTTCCTTCATTGATTCTGAAAGTAATATCTATTGAATCGCCAACAACCGCTGTTTCAACAGGTTCGCACTGATAGAATAAGTAACCATTATCCATATAAGCAGAGCTAACGTCTTCACCAGGTTTGCCATTAAGGCGTTTATCTAAATCCTCAACATTATAAACATCGCCTTTTTTTACGCCTAATACTTCGGTAAGTACTGAGTCAGGATAAATAAAGTTTCCTTCCCAATAAATATTACGATAATGATACTGCTTACCTTCTTCTAATTTCAGAACAATTTTTACTCTGTTATTATTAGTTGGGTCTTTATAAACCGAGTCGCCAAGTACTAAGGCATCTCTATATCCTTTTTTATTGTAAAACTCAATTAATTTAATTTTGTCTTCTTCAAATTTCTTAGGTACATATTTTGAAGAAGTAAAGATTTTATAGAATGCTTTTTGTTTTGTTCCTTTTAATTTTCTACGCAAAACGCTTTCTTTCATTTCTGAAATACCTACAAACTTAATTTCAGAGATTTTTACTTTTTCTCCTTTTTTAATATTTACTTTCATGGTAGCATTATTACCACGAAGCGTATCGGTTTTTTCAGAAAGTTTGATAGCTACATTCAAATACCCTTTATCTTGATAATGTTTTTTGATAGCAAGCTCAATGTTTTTCTTAACACTTTCAGTAACAATCTTACCTTTATAAGTTTTGATTTTGTCACTTAGTGTTTCTTGCTCACCTTTTTTGATACCGATGTACTCTAATTTATACAAACGAGGTCTTTCTTTGATATTGATATTCAACCAAATCTTATCACCCTCAATTTTAGCGGCTTCTACTTCTACTTCTTCTAAAATTCCTTGAGCCATCAATTTCTTGATAGCAGAAGTAACGGCATCACCAGGTACTTTGATTTTATCACCTACTCGCAAGCCAGAAAGAGAAATCATTGAATTGCCATCATAAAATCTTGAACCCGTGGTAGTAATGTCCATGATTTCATACTCTTTGGGCTCTGCATAATTCAATTCTAATCTTTGTTCAACGATGGGTGCTCTTTGTCCCATTGCTCCACGAATTTGTGCTTGAGATAAAAAAGAAATGAATAAGAGAGAAAGTAATAAAGTATATTTTTTCATTTTTTGATTTGTTCTCGTTTCTCTAAAGGAACAGAACATTGAAATTTTAAGCATTAACAGTCTTTTTAATTTGCTCTGAGGTTTTACCAAATCTACGTTCACGCTCTTGATAGTCAAGAATGGCTTCAAATAAGTGTTCACGTCTAAAATCTGGCCAAAATAAATCTTCAAAAATATATAATTCAGCATAAGCCAATTGCCACAACATAAAATTGCTAATACGGTGGTCGCCTCCTGTACGAATCATCAAGTCTGGATTAGGAATTCCTTTGGTGTCTAATGATTGTTCAAAAAGCTTTTCATTGATGTCTTCAATCGCAATTTCACCTTTTACAACTCTTTCAGCGAGCTTTCTGGCGGTGTTAGTAATATCCCATTTGCCACTGTAACTCAATGCCAAAATAACTACAATACCTGTATTATTTTTGGTTTCTTCGATGGCATCTCTAAGTACTCTTTGTGAACTTTCTGGTAATGTATCAATCGCACCGATGGTGTCTAATCTCACATTATTTTTTTTCATATCATCAAGTTCGTCTTTCAAAGCACTTATCAAAAGCATCATCAAAGCATCTACTTCTGCTTTGGGTCTATTCCAGTTTTCGGTTGAAAAAGCATAAAGTGTTAAATACTTGACCCCTAAATCTGCACTACCTTGAATGGCTTCTTTTACCGCTTTCAAAGCATTTCTATGTCCGAAAATTCTATCAACGAAGCCTTTTTGTTTAGCCCATCGTCCATTTCCGTCCATGATAACGGCGATATGTTTTGGTAGATTGTTAGCGTCTATTTGTTCTTTCACTGATTTAACACTTTTTAACACATAAAACTTAGATAAGGAGGCAATCCAGTTGGTCTGGAGTTTATTTTGCCCAATATTCTTTTGTTGTTGCTGATTTTGGAGGAAGATAGAAAATGATTTCTTCTTCAAGAAAAGCTGTATATCAACATTTTGAGAATAATATTACAAATTTAACGAATTCCCCTTCCTATTCAAAATCAAGCAGAGCTTAATACAGGGAACTTGCTTAGGTTTTGTACCTAAAAACAAGCCCTAAGCTGTGATTTTGAGGGAATCAAAATGTTGTTTTTTATTTAAGCACTTATTTTGGGCAGTAAATTTTGAGGAATTGATAAGTCAAGGAGAGAGATGTGTAGTAATACATATCACTACGGCTGTAATCGTTTTGAAGATTTTTTGGCAAAGTTGGGTCGTCGCCACCAAGATTATCCAAATAATCTGTAAAGGCTTTACGAGTACCAAATTCTAAGTTTAAATTCCAAGGGCCAGAGATATTATACTTAATTCCAACACCAAAAGGGATAACTAATTGAAGCGTTTTATAATCCGAAACTGGAGTATCTCTTGGCGAGAATTTCATTACTCCTAATCCTCCGAAAACATAGGGAGTCCAATCTTTGTGATAGCGGTTGTAGCGATAATCAAAAAAGTTATATTCAGTTGTGAGACTTAATTCGTTGATATTTGTTTTGAAAGTTTGTCCACGAAGTTGATTGAAAGAATCGCTCACCTGAGAATCGTCGCCATAAATTGAGCCAACCAAAATACTTGATTTAAAAGTAATCATTTTGGAAAGATTATAACGAAAAGACACATTTGCTCCTAAACGTGCAAACGATGGATGAAGGTCTGGCGAAATATCGCCTTTGTAGTTCATTGCTCCTACTCCAGCTCCAATTTCAATTTTTTGAGCTAATGATTGGATACTCAAAAGCAATAATAGCGATAACGAAATTTCTTTGAATAACTTCATAGTGAATAAAAAAGTCAGGTGTAAATTACACCTGACCAAAAAGTTTTTTAGCCAATATCATTAACGAATAACAGGGCATTTAATTTTAGTAGGAATGTGATAAATCACTTTTACGCTTGTAAGCAGATAAGAATCATTATATTTTGGGTTTCCTCTTGAATCTGTTCTATCTACAAAACCAATAATGGGCGATTGTGTAGCAATAGGGTCGAATCCGGCTGGATAGCCAATACTTGCTAAATAATTCAGTACTCCTTGTCTGCGGTCTATACCACGATTGGCAGCGTACTGTTCTAAACTTCTATTAGCCATTGATACTGATAATGGGCCATTTGCTTGACTTTGTAAATCAGCAGGGTCAGCATATTTTCCACCTGCATCATCTAAATAATCCGTAAGAGCGTAATGGTAGCTCATTTCAAAACCTAAATCCCAGTTTCTGCTAAGTTTATAACGAACCCCCAAACCTATTGGAAATGAAACACTTACTAATGAGTACGGACTTGAATCATAAGTTGGTAAACCTTGACCTTCTGTATGAAGTGGTTGTAAACTTACCCATTCGCTGGTTGTACCTGCTACAATCGGGGTTTTAGCCACTGGATTATGTGCAAATACTGCTACTCCACCGAATAAATAAGGGATAATACCTTCTCTACGCAAAAAACTACGAGAAGTTTTTACTAAATCATATTGAGCTACTACTGAAAGTTGTTTAATGTCATTTCTGAAATGTAAATTTCTTACGAAGTACGCTTCATAGCCTTTTACATTTTCCATGTAGCTATCATCGCCCGAAATTCTTGCATAAGTAAGTCCAACACGAATGCCTACTGATGGAGAAATTTGACGAGTAAAATTGAAAGCTAAATTCCAACGCATGCCATTTACAGTAGATTGTAAAAAGCGATTGTAAGGCGACAAATCACCGTAATAACTTGATGTTCCCACACCAAAGCTTACTGATGAACTGGGTTCAAAAAGACGATTTTTTCTTACTCTATCTTTCTGCCCAAAAATATTGGAAAGCTTAAATTGTGCAGAAGAATCTTGCACAATGATGTGACAAATCAAAAATGTGATAAATATTGAAGCGTATTTTTTCATATTATCTGGTCGGTAGGATAAATTACTCTTTCAGAAAAATCCAAAGAAAGATAGTCTTGAAATTAAGGATTATGGACGATTAGCAACTTTTTTTAAAACGTAAAATGTTAATTTTTGTTATTTTATCTTCAAATTTTGATGCTAAAATAGCATAAATAAAATACTTTGGCGAATGAAAAATAATTTGTCGTTACTTTAATTTCTGGTATCAAAGCCCCAATTCAATTTACTTCTTAAAGTATTTAAAAAATTAGTGTCGCTCAATTTGATGATATGTGCCTTAAAATTTTCTCGTTTCATCTTGATTTTCACATTACTATCTATCACTTTTGAACGAGCATCCAAAGAAATCAAACAGCTATTACTTCTACTTTCTACTTCAAAATCTAAGACTACGTCAGTCGATACTACCAAAGGACGCACATTTAAATTATGCGGACTCATGGGCGAAATCACAAAAATATCTGAACTTGGCATTACTAAGGGGCCACCCACACTAAGATTGTAGCCTGTCGAACCTGTGGCAGTTGCGATGATAAGTCCGTCTGCCCAATAGGTATTCAAAAACTCTCCGTTGAGATACGCCTTCAACATAATCATTGAAGAAGTATCGGTTTTCATAATTCCCAGTTCATTCAAACCAAAATTAATTCCATTAAAAACATCTATTGGTTGATTATGAAGACGAGTTTCTACACTTACCAAAGTACGAGTTTCGATACTGTAATGATTAGCTAAAATCTCATTAAGACTCTCAACAATTTTATCTGGTGAAACCGTTGCTAAAAAACCTAAACGCCCAGTATTGATACCCAAAATAGGAATTTCCCGATTACCTACATGCGTTACAGAATCCAACAAAGTACCATCTCCGCCCAAACTCAATACAAAATCTGCGTCAAAAAGTGTTGCTTGTGAAGAATAAAATTGAGTAGCATCGTGCCTCATTCCTACTTCTGATAAGAATTGCTGATAGGAATCTGAAATTTGTATTTCTATGCCTTTTTCAGCTAAAGTATCAAACATTAGCTGTACAAAAGGCTTGATTTCCTCTTTAAAATTTCGCCCGTGAATGGCTATTTTCATATTATTACAAAATAACTGATTGAGTAAACAACAGAATCGCTATGATTCCCTCGACATTTTCCTACCGAAAAGCAAAAGAAGAAAGAAGAAAGGGAATTGCCAAACTTTTAGGTTTGATTATTTAGTTTCTTGCTTTATCTGAGCGTATTATCTATCGAATATTTGCTAATTTCTCCTTTGCTGAGAATAAGATTTCTACCAGAATTTACGAATAAATTTCATGTTAATCGTCAAAAATAAATGTTAAAATTTTTGTTTTGAACTATACCTATAATTAATATTGCATAAACAACACTAAACCTTAGTCCTCATGATTAAAAACTACACAAAACTAATTTTTCCACTGGGTAAGCTTTATCGGAAATGAGATTACCTTCACAAAATTCCTCTATTTTTTATTTCACTTAAATTTTACTGTACATGAAAAAAAAGCTACTAATGCTTTTGTTGATGGCTTATGCTCTATCAGCAAGCAACACCTTTGCACAAGAAAAAATAAAACAACAAGCCAAATTTGATACTGCACCTGAACCCGAGAGACGGAAATGGGAAGTAGGATTGGATGTATTTAATTTAGTCGGGACTTTCAGAGAAGAAAACGTAAATGGTATTATCAACAATCAAGGATATATCGTTGTGCGTAGATATAGTATGAACAAAATTAATAAATCTGCTTTAGAATTTAAATTTGGCATTTTCAACTCTAATACTAATATAATAGATAGTTTCAACAATGAATTAAACAGTAAAGCACATAACTATAACTTTGGCTTAGGCTACGAATTTCAAAAACAAGAAGGGCGATTTATGTTATTTTATGGGCCTCGTTTAACAACTGCTTTCGCTATCAATTCTACAACTCCCAAAGTTGTAAATTATACATCAGCAAATAGCAATTATACTGTTTTTCAGAGTAAGGGTATGTCGTTCTCTGCTGGAGCGTTTCTTGGAGCAAGATTTTTCTTCAACTCACATCTTTCAATATCAGTTTCATCCAACATTAACCTTAGTTATGGAAAATCTAAAGCTAACACAAAATTATTTGATTCAATTTCAAATAACTTTCTTCAAGAAGGAAATTCAAGCAGAAGTGATTTAGAAATAAACGGAGGATTTTCAATGGCTCAGATAGGTTATCACTTTTAAAAAAAGCTCGTGAAATATTCCACGAGCTTTTTTTATATATTCAAATACTTCATCAGTAAATCATACCTTTCTTTATCTGGCGAAGCGATGGCTTCAAAGTTGTAGGCCCCTACAATTTCGTACTCAAACCTTTCAAGCGTAGCAATTACTCTTGAAATGTCTTGTCGGTTCAATTTTAAGGTTAAAATATCTTTGGCATCTTCCAAACCCGACTGATTACTGGTATAGTAAGAACTTATGATTTTAGCGTTGTTGGATTCTATCAATCGGCTAATTTCTGACAGCGAGTAACTTCTGTTTTCAACGGCAATTTCCAATACAGCTCCTACTTCTTGTGAACCTAACGTTTTTGAAAATTCATTCAACAATTCCTGTACGACTATTGTTCCCACAAAATTTTCTTCATCATCCAACACTACTACTACCTGTAAATCAAACTGTTGAACTGTTTTCAGAATCTCAAAAAGATGTTGATTTACCGACACTACTGCATCCGAAAACTCGGGTTGTAAAGCCAAAATTGGTAAATCTTCGTCAGCATCAAGTAATATATCTTGGCTAATCAATCCTTGATATTCTTGTTCGTGAATGAGTGGTAGCTGTCCAATACGGAATTCCTCCATCCAGTTCATCGCTTCGCCGACGGTATCGGTAGATTTGAGAACTGGCAACATTGGATTGATAAAGTCTTTTGCGAGCATATTCAATTAGCGGAATTTATGTTGATTTAGCTAAAGTACTGAATTTTAGATAAATTCCAAATTTAATTTGATTATACCAATTCCGCCACTCGAATAGGGGTTCTTTCAAGCCAGCCATCCAAAATTTCGTTGAAACGCTCAGGGCATTCCATCATCGGAGCGTGGCTACATTGGTCAATGAAGTGTAATTCAGAATTTTCAATTAAACGATTAAACTCGTGTCCTACTTGCGGAGGTGTAATAGTATCGTTCAATCCCCAAACCAATAGCGTTGGTACTTTGATTCTAACAATATCTTTAGCCATATTGTTCCGCTGAGCAGACTTTGCTATTGAGATAATTCTAATTACTTTAGAAGCACTGTTCGTAATTTCAAATACTTCATCAATTAATTCTTTTGTAGCAGTTTCTGGACGATAGAAAGTGTATTCTACACGTTCTTTTATATACTGATAGTTTCCACGTTTTGGATACGAACCGCCCATTCCGTCTTCAAAAAGTCCAGAGCTTCCTGTTAATACCAAACGTTTTACTTTTGATGGGTTTCTAAGCGTATAAATCAACGAAACATGACCGCCCAATGAATTCCCTAATAAAGTAAGTTCATCGTAGCCTTTCCAATTTACAAACCCTTCAATGAATTCTGTCAAACCTTCACATCCAGCTTTAAGAATAGGCATTTCATAAATTGGCATCATCGGAATAATTACTCGATATTTACTTTTGAAGCCTTCTATTACTCCTTCCCAGTTACTTAAAGCACCAAAAAGACCATGAAGCAAAAGTAAAATTTCTCCTTCGCCTTCGTCGATATACTTGTAACCATTGCCTTCGTGAATTTGATAGTTCATAACATTATTCATTTAAAAATTTGGAGATGATTTCGTTTAAATAATCTTTTTGTTGATTTTCTAAAAATGATTTTAAAAATCACAATCTCAAAAAAATACAATTTACCTCGAAATTTTAATAATTATTTTATTTGTATAACGGTTTAATTCTATTTAGACTGAGTTTTAATTCTGATGCAAAATAATAAAATTTCTCTAAAAAGTATATTAATTCAATATTAATACTTTTGAACAAAATGGCATAAAAATTTAACATTTTGCTCTAAAATCATTACAACACACTGACTAACAAATACTTAATCATTAAATAATCATTCTAACTATTTATCAACGATTAAAACTACAAATTAGTTTTATTTTAATGTGTCGGGAAAAAGACATTTTTTACAATATTAGAATAATTATATTTTCCTTTATTTTGTCATAAAGAGTTTGGCAATTTTTAAACTCTTTTTCGATTGTAGAGTTAAACATTGAAAACTTCGGCAACAAATATAATCACTGTTAATCTATATATTTAATAGATTTTATTTAATTTTTGTTCGAGATTTCAAAAAATATTGTTTTATAAAAAATAAAAATCAAATGATAATAATTATTGGAGCTGGAATAGCTGGACTAACTTGTGCCAAATACCTACAAGATAGAGGTATCGAATCGCTGATTTTAGAAGCCAGTGATGACATTGGCGGTCGTGTGAGAACGGATCAAAAAGACGGTTTTTTATTAGACCGAGGCTTTCAGATTTTACTCACGGCCTACCCCGAAGCACAATCTTTATTAAAATACGATACTTTAGACCTAAAAGCATTCAAATCTGGAGCGTTGATTCGTGATGCCGAAAACAATGCTTTCAAAACTTTAGTCAATCCTTTGAAAGAACCTTCGGCATTAATTTCAAGTTTATTTTCGAGCATTGGTTCTTTGGCAGATAAACTCAGAGTACTGCGTTTGATTTTGGAAACCCAAGAACAAAATGAAGAGATTTTTGAACGAAAATATGAATCAACCATTCAGTACTTGAAAAATTATGGAGTAAGCGATGGAATGATTGAAAGTTTTTTCAAACCCTTCTTTGGAGGTGTTTTTTTAGAAAACGAGTTGACTACTTCTGCCAATTTCTTTAAATATATTTTCGGTAAATTTTATGAAGGCGATGCTGTAATTCCTGCTCAAGGGATGAAGGCAATTCCGAAACAAATCGCAAAATCGCTTCCACAAAAATCGATTCGCCTCAATACCAAAGTAGCGAAAATTGAAGGGAATCATGTTTTCTTGGAAAACGGAGAAAAGCTTTTTGGAGAAAAAATTATTTTGGCAACTGACGGTTTTCAGGCTGAAAAATTACTTGGTAAAAAACACTCCATGAAATTTAATACTACTACTTGTACCTACTTTTCAGCTAATCGCTCGCCACTGAGTGAAAAATTATTGGTGTTGAATCCAGATAGAAATTCATTGATTCACAATTTATGCGTACCAAGCGACATCGCTCCTACTTACGCTCCTGCTGGAAAATCTTTGATTTCAGTTTCAACGCAAAGTACTGTTTTTCAAGATGAACAAACTTTTACAGAAGGTATTCAAAAAGAACTTATTAAGTGGTTTGGCATGGAAGCGAAGCAATGGAAACACTTAAAAACTTATCATATTCCGCAAGCTTTACCCAGTTTTTCAGATGAAAAATCAGGTATCTCAGCCAGACAATTAAGTGATGTTTTGTATCAAATTGGCGACTGTACGGCTTATCCTTCGTTGAATGCAGCGATGATGACAGGACGAAAAGTAGCTGAAAGTATTTAAGCAAGGAAGCCTATATTTTCTACTATTTCAAAATTAAGCTTTGTTAGTACTGATTGAAATAATACTCGTAGCGGTAACCTTTACGGTTACCGTTTCTTGTTTAGGTCAAATAATAATTGATTCATTCACAAAGTTTTGGCAAGTTCAAAACCTGATAAAAATGCACCTTCTACATTACCTATTCCAAAGCCATCTCCAGCCAAATAAATACTTTCGCTCAACTGATAAAAAGCTTGTTCGTATCTTTTAGAAGCCAAACTATATCGCCAGCGATGCACTTGAAAACTTTCAATTTGTTCAGCAGGAATCCACTTTTCTACTGATTGAAGCATTTCCGTAGCCACTTCTGTCAAATTGTTTTCTAACTGTTGTTTGCTGTACTCAGCAGAGGCGTGAATCGTAACTGAGGGCGTAGGAGAAATACCTTTCTGAAAATTATCGGCAATCCAAGCCACTGGCTGATTTTCGAGCATAATTCCGCCACCAGCAATTTGTGTAGGACTTTTCAAAACTGCCATTAAGGCAATACAAGGCTCGTATTGAATACTTTCAAATACTTTTTCATCAGTTTCATTAATGTTGATAGCAGAATTTTGTAGTAATTCTTTCAACTGAGGAATCGGAATAGTAATGATGATTTTATCAAAAGCGTACTCATTACCTGTTTCTGTAAAAGCAATGTTATCCTTCAAAAGAATTACTTTTTCGTTCAGTTGTACATCGAGTTTTTCAGCCATTTTTTTAGGAATCATTTTCATTCCTTTACTACCGAAAAATCTTTTATTTGAGCGTTGAGGCAATTGCCAAGTATCAACAATTTTTTCTGCTAAAAGTTGGTCAATAAATGTCTGAAAAGCATCTGATTGTACCGAAAAATACTGAGCTCCATGGTCGGCAATGGCTGTTCCTAAAGTACGAGTAGCCATTCTCCCTCCTACTCCTCTGCCTTTGTCTAAAATCGTTACTTCGTGTTCATTTGCCAAGAAGTTAGCAGCCGCAAGACCTGCCATTCCAGCACCGATAATGAGAATTTTCAAGATAAATGTTGTTTGGTGAATAAAAAATAAACTGCTTTAGAAGAAAAAAGTTTTACAGAAATCTGGAAATTCACTTTGAAAAGTTCGCTAAAAAGGATTATTTTGGACTTTTGAGCTAAAATATTAATGATTTTTATTAAAATAATTAAAAAAGAGACAAAAGTCATTCATCAAAGCTTGATAGATTCATTAAACAATGAGTGAAAGTTTTGTAAATTTGTCGCTCTATTTCAAAATCCAACCAATGAAAAAAAATATTTTACTTATTCTTTCAAGCATTAGCTTACTCTTTAGTTGCAAGAAAGACAATGGCGAGTGGAGAAAGGCAGCCGAAAACCCAGATTTTTTGCGTCGTACTCAGTTACAAGTAACCGAATCTATCATTCACGACATCTTTGCTCCGCCAGTTTCAAGCCGTATTTATTGCTATGCTTCTTTGGCAGCCTACGAAGCCTTGATTCCGGGCAACCCTGCTTATAAATCAATGGTGGGACAGTACAATGGCTTTGAAAAAGTATATAAACCCGACAGCAGTAAAACTTATTGTTATCCGTTGGCAGCGACAAGAGCATTTTTGACCATTGGTAAAAACCTTACTTTTGCTCAGGATGTTTATGTTGATTTCGAGAAAAAACTTTGGGAAGATTACAAAGCAACAGGAATGCCCGATGAAGTATTTGAAAACTCTATCGCTTTCGGCGACTCGGTTGCGGCTTCTATTATGAATTATTCTAAAAAAGATAATTACAAACAAACTCGTGGTTTCCGTTATACTGTGACGAATAAAGAAGGAACTTGGGTACCTACGCCTCCTGCTTATATGGATGCCGTAGAGCCTTATTGGACAAAAATCCGTTCGTTTACTTTGGATTCGTCGGCACAGTTTCCTCCGCCAGCACCATCAAAATTTGATTTGACAAAAGGAAGTCCATATTATAATGAAGTAATGGATTGCTACAATACCGTGAAAAACTTGACAGACGAACAAAGAGCGATTGCCAATTTCTGGGATTGTAATCCATTCAAAATGAATATTACGGGTCATGCGATGTTTGCTACTAAAAAAGTTTCTCCGGGCGGACACTGGATGGGAATCGTTTCACAAGTAAGTAGAAATTTAGGAGCTGATATTTACAAAACTGCCGAAGCGTACTTGCTTACTTCTACGGCTGTTTTTGATGGATTTATTTCTTGTTGGACAGAAAAATATCGTTCGGTACGTATCAGACCCGAAAGTATTATCAATGCAAATATTGATAAAGACTGGCAACCAGTTTTACAAACGCCACCTTTCCCAGAATATACTTCTGGTCACTCGGTAATTTCTGGTGCGGCTTCTACTGCACTAACTTCGGTATTGGGCGACAACGTAGCCTTTACAGACTCTACCGAAATTCCTTATGGATTACCTCCACGCAAATTTACATCATTCAGCCAAGCAGCAGACGAAGCATCAATCAGCCGTTTGTATGGTGGAATTCACTTCCGTCCAGCTTTAAATAATGGTATTGCTCAAGGTAGAAAAATAGGCAATTGGCTTGTTGCTAAAATAAAGACAAAGAAATAATTGTACATTTTAGTATGATTATCTGAAAACAAATATTGAAAAAGCCAAACTTTCTAACAGTTTGGCTTTTTTAGCGTAATTTAAACTTATGAAAATCCCACAAGCATTAATAGATTCTTTGAAAGAAGTAAAGGGTTTCAATGAAAGTACCTTTATCAATACCCACGAAAACGAAGAAGCACCTACTTCTATCAGAGTAAATCCTTTTAAAAAAATTGATAAATTCAATGATGCCGAAGCGGTAATTTGGTCGGAGTTTGGCAAATACTTGCCCAATCGTCCGAGTTTTACTTTCGACCCACTTTTTCATGCAGGTACTTATTATGTCCAAGAAGCAAGTTCGATGTACTTGGAACATATTTTAAAGAAAACCGTAGATTTAAGTCAAGACTTAAAAGTATTAGACCTTTGTGCTGCTCCGGGCGGAAAGAGTACTTTAATAGCAAGTTTACTAACCGAAGATTCTTTATTAGTAAGTAATGATGTCATTAAAACAAGAGCTAATATTTTGTCGGATAATCTTACAAAATGGGGAACGATGAATACCGTTGTGACCAACAACGACCCAAAAGATTTCATGCGACTTTCTGGTTTTTTTGACGTATTGGTGATAGACGCTCCTTGCTCTGGTTCGGGCTTGTTCAGAAAAGACCCCGAAGCCATCAAAGAATGGTCGCCTGAAAATGTTACACTTTGTTCGTTACGTCAAAAACGCATCATTGGCGACGCTTGGAGCTGTTTAAGACAAGGTGGTATTTTGATTTACTCTACTTGTTCATATTCAAAAGCTGAAAACGAAGAAATAGTCGATTGGATTGAGGACACTTTCGGAGCAGAACATCTTTGTCCAGAAACAAAAGGTATTGGCAATGAAGTAATTTCTGAAAATTCATATCGCTTTTATCCTGACCAAATCAAAGGAGAAGGTTTTTTCATTGCAGCTTTTCAAAAAAAATCTTCTGAAAAAGAAGTATTTATTCGTTCAGGAAAACCCATCAAAAACAATAATCGCAGAACTGAAAGAGAAATTTTTAGAAACTGGATTGAAGACATAGACAAACATACTTGGTTTGAAAAAAACGACGACTATTTTTTGATAAACCCTATTCATGAACATACGATTAGCTTACTGCAATCAAATTTTTATCTGAGAAAAGCAGGAGTACGCATGGGTAAATTATCCAGTAAAGATTTAATTCCAGACCACGAATTAGCCTTGAGTGTTGAACTTTCAAGAAAAGTAAGTAGAGTAGAATTAAGTTTAAACGAAGCCATTTCGTATCTCCGCAGAGATGAATTCAGCCTTGAAGAAGCAGTAAAAGGTTGGTCTTTAATGACTTTTCAAGATTTTGGTTTAGGCTGGGCGAAGGTTTTAGCCAACCGTGTGAACAATTATTACCCTAAAGAGCTACGAATATTAAGCAAATAAGCCCTAATCGACAATAAAAACCCAAAAGGATTGATTGAAAAGATAATTATTGAGCTTTGTTTGTAACTATTTTACTTATTTTTGTAGCAAATTATTGATACTAACCCAAAGCAAATAATTTTAAGTAAAAACAAAACAGCTTAGTCAAACATTTTCTTAGAATAATTGAATTATTAATTTACTATTTTAGGAATAACAAATTAAGCCTTATAGTAATTTACTGTATGTCAGCAGGTTGATAAAACCTGATTGTTAAATGTTTATCTCAAATGTAACAGCCCACTGTTGAGCCTGAAATTATCTTTACAGAAAGTTGTCAAAAGAACGCATGATTAACGAAGAAACAAAAGAAGTTAAAGAAGAAATCGAAGCAAAAGCTTTCGAAGTAACTGAATCCGCTACAAAGATTCAAGCGGCAGAAGTATCTATTCTTGAGGTTGCTGAAGCCTCTGAACCCAATGAAACAAGCTCTGAAACGCTACTTTCTTCTGAAGTAGAAACTACGTCTATTCCTGTATCAGCAGTACTTGAAACAAGCGAAGAGGCGGAAGCTGTCGATTATTCAAGTTTACAAAAAGGCGATTTTGTACCTGTATTAGAAAAACTATTAGCAGAAGTACAAGCCAATCCTTCAGTAGGCTCGTTCAGAAAATCAGAAGACGCTCTCAAAGAGATTCGTCCTTTGTTTGAACAAATCAAAAATACCGAAAAAGCAGAAGCTTTAGCAAAATTCAAAGCTGCCAACGAAGGTTCGGAAGAAGGATTTGAGTTCAAAGGAGACGCTGTGAGCGAACAGTTTGATAAACTTTTCAAAGCAATCAAAGAAGAGCGTTCAAAGTACTTTGCCAGTATTGAAAAAGAGAAAGACAAAAATTTTAGTCAAAAAACATCTCTTATCAATCGTTTACGTACACTTGTTGAAGGCGAAGACAGCAATGACCCTGCTCATATCAAATCAGGCTTTAATGAATTTAAGAAAATTCAAGAAGAATGGAAAAATGCAGGAAATATCAATTCTCCGCACAACAATACACTTTGGCAAACGTATCATGCTTTAGTTGATAGATTTTATAGTAATAGAAGTATATATTTTGAATTATTAGAACTTGACCGTAAGCGTAACCTTCAACAAAAAATTGAGCTTTGTAGCAAAATTGAAAAAATTGCTGAAATCTCAAAAACAGAAAACGTTACGGGAAAAATGTTGGATGAAGCCGTAGCAACTTTTGAAGAGTACAAGCATATTGGCCCAGCTCCAAAAGAAGAAAACGAAATTATCTGGCAAAGAGTAAAAGATGCTTTAGACGTAATTTATGGCAAACGTCGTGAACAATTAGAAGCCTCTAAAGCAGAAGCAGAACAAGTTTTCTCTTTGAAATCGTCGATAGCTGAATTGGTTGAGCCTTTTGCTACTTTCAATTCTACGTCTATTTCAGAATGGAACGATAGAACAAAAGCACTTTTAGCTTTACAAGACCAATGGAACAATATCAAAGGTTTTATGCCGAAAGAAAAAGGTAAAGACCTTAGCGATAAGTTTTGGGCTGATATTAAAACTTTCTTCCGTAACAAAACTGAGTTCTTTAAATTGTTAGAAGCAAAACGTGAAGAAAACCTAAAAGCTAAAATTGCCATTATTGAAGAAGTTGAGGCTTTAGTAGCTAAAGGAGACGAATCGCAAGAAGGAACAAATACAGTGATTCGTTTGCAAAAAGAATTCCGTGAGATTGGTCACGTACCTGAAAAAGAGAAAGACCTTATTTATGGGAAATTCAAAGCTGCTTGCGATGCTTTCTTTAACGCTAAACGTGCCAAAAGCCAAAGTATCGAAAAAGAATTTGAAAGTAACTTAGCGAAAAAAGTAGCCCTTTGCGAACAAATTGAAAGTGAAGCAACTGAGGGTGCAGACACTACTCGTTTGGCTGAGTTCAAAGCACAATGGTCGGCAATTGGTTTTGTTCCTAAAAAAGAAATGCAAAACATTGGCAAACGCTATATCAATGCCATCAATAAGTATGTAAGTGCAATGGGCAAACTTTCTGGCAAAGAAAAAGAGCATTTGAGCTTACAAAATGAAATTGAGTTGGCGAAATCGCAAGGGGATTTTTCACCAAAAGACTTAGCGAAAAAAGAAAATGACATTCGTCGTAAAATGCAAAGTATCGAAAACGACATTGCCGTTTATAGAAATAACTTAGAATTTTTCGCAAAATCTAAAAATGCTGACAAATTACGTCAGGAAGTAGAAGTGAAAATTCAGAAAGCAGTAAAAGATTTGAATGATTTAAAGCATCAAATTAAAATAATTAGAGAAGCTTAGTCTTCAAAAACACAAAAAATAGGGCTTACGACATCGTAAGCCCTATTTTTTTGAAAAAAAATTTCAATTCTAACTTTTTGATATTCAGAAACTTGAAAAAAACTTTCATTTTTTATTAAAAATTTCTTTCCAAAACATTTGCACAGTATGTAGAAACCTACTAATTTTGCATCACGATAAACGAACAACGAATCGCTAATCGTTGAAAAAAGCCTTCTTAGCTCAGCTGGTAGAGCAACTGACTTGTAATCAGTAGGTCATTGGTTCGATCCCGATAGAAGGCTCTAAAACAACAAAAACCCTTCATACATGGCGTATGAAGGGTTTTTTGCTTATAAAGCTTAGGTACGAGTTCAACACTGTTTTTCACCTATCTGGTGGCTGCTTCAAAATCTCCTCCCCTCCTTTTTCATTCTGAGCTAAAATGCTGTATTTTTGTTTGGCAAAAATTAAGGCTAATGAAATTTAATCAAATTATATATTCTTGCTTTTTTATACTTGTGTGCTTTGGCTTTACAGGATGCTTGTGGGCAAAGCGTTGCCCTGAAAAAAGCTGTCGTGTTTCAGTTGAACATAAGCACGAAGGCGGTGTTTTTCGTCCAAGGGCGGCTTTCTCTTGGGTAAGTACTAAAAAGCATTGGCCGTGGTCGGCAGTTGCTGGAAAAAACAAATACAACGCTAAAAAAGACAAAAAGAGTAAAAAACCTAAATTCAAATATTTGCTTCCTGGAGAAAGAGTAAATTTTGATAAAAATTAATATTGCAATAGGCTGTAAGCATTAGGTAAAATTTCATTTTTGCCATCTGTTTTATGCTTGAAAAAGCTAAACAAAAATTTTTTATTTTGTTTAATCGTTAAGTAATGAATAGAAATCAATTGACCCTTTTCACTTTTCGCAGAATAACTGATAATTAGAAACTTGAAATACTAATCACCAATCTCTATTTTCTAATCACTCCCTAAAACAAAATAAATCAAGCATTTTATACACAAATCCTAAAATATGAATCTAATAAAAGTAGCCGCAGGGGTCGTAAACCAAACACCACTCGCTTGGGAAAGTAATACTAAAAACATCATTGCTTGTATTGAAGAAGCCAAAAACCAAGACATTAGCTTATTGTGCTTACCAGAATTGTGTATTACAGGTTATGGTTGTGAAGATATGTTCTATGCCCAAGGTACTTGCGACAACGCCTTAGAAGCCCTTGAAGACATCGCTTTGCATACTTCAAGCATTGCGGTTTGTGTGGGTTTGCCTATCAAAATTCACAATCACTTGTACAATGCGGCTTGTTTGATTGTCAATAAACAAATCAGAGGCTTTGTTTGTAAAAAGACTTTAGCAAATAATGGTATTCATTACGAAACTCGTTGGTTTCAGCATTGGCCAGCTGGCGAGCGTACTGAAATAAAAATTGGAGAGTTTACTTATCCTGTTGGAGATTTATTATTTGAGGTTGGTGGCGTAAAAATTGGCTTTGAAATCTGCGAAGATGCGTGGATTGCCAATAGACCCGGTCGTGAACATTATTTAAGAGGCTGTGACATTATTTTGAACCCTACGGCGTCTCATTTTGCTTTCTTCAAAACTCAAACTCGTGAACGTTTGGTACAAGATGGTTCACGTGCCTTCGGAGTCGCTTATATTTATGCTAATTTACTGGGAAATGAAGCGGGTAGAGCTATTTTTGATGGCGATGCCATGATTGCTCAGGCAGGCGAAATGTTAGTTTCTGGTACTCGTTTTTCATATAAAGACCATTACTTGACTTCGGCGGTAATTGATTTAGATAAAATCAGATTAGAACAAATTCAAAATTTGTTTCATTACAAGAATTTCAATCCTGTTCAAGTACTTTTTGATTATCCGCTGATTGCTCCTATCAAAAACCGTTATGAATTAGAACATTGGGAAGCCAACGGTTTTCAAAAAGAAGAGGAATTTGCCCGAGCTGTCGCTTTAGCTTTGTTTGACTATCTCCGCAAATCTCGCTCAAATGGTTGGGTAATTTCACTTTCGGGTGGAGCTGACTCTTCTGCCATTACTGCACTTTGTTATTTAGCCATAGAAATGGCAGTAGATGAATTGGGCTTGGAAGGTTTCAAGAAAAAATTACAGTACATCAAAGAAATTCAAACTTGTACTTCTGTAAAAGAATTATCGGCCGCATTGATTACCAATGTGTATCAAGGCACACAAAATAGTTCGGCAGATACTCGTCATTCTGCTACTTCTTTAGCAAAAGACTTAAATACTACTTTCTTCGACATCGACATCAACGGTTTGGTTGAAACTTACAAAGGTTTGATTCAAGGAGCTATTGGCAGAGATTTATCTTGGCAAACAGATGATATTGCCCTACAAAATATTCAAGCGAGGGTTCGTAGCCCAAGTGCTTGGCTTTTGGCAAATATCAAAAATGCCTTGTTACTTTCTACTTCAAACCGTTCGGAGGCATCCGTAGGATATGCCACTATGGATGGAGATACTTCTGGCTCTATTTCACCTATTGCTGGTATCGACAAGCATTGGTTGCGTCATTGGTTGCGTTGGTTAGAAAATACTGGCTTAGGCGGCACACACGCAATCAAAGGATTGAATGCGATGAACAATTTGCAGCCAACCGCCGAACTGCGTCCGCTTGAAGCCAAACAAATTGACGAAGAAGATTTAATGCCTTATGATTTGCTAAACGCCATAGAAACGGCTGCCATCAGAGACAAAAAGTCTCCGAAAGACTGCCTACAATTGATGGAAATGGAATTTGATGGCATTTACTCTCAGGAAAAAATTGTGGCATCTATTGAACGTTTCTTCAAGCTTTTTGCCAGAAATCAATGGAAAAGAGAACGCTATGCACCAAGTTTTCATGTGGACGACCGCAACCTCGACCCAAGAAGTTGGTTGAGATTCCCGATTCTTTCTGGAGGTTTTGAAAAAGAACTTTCTGAAATGAGAGAATTTGTAAATAACTCTGGAAAAGGAAAACGCAGAGGAAAAATTGGATTTTAGTAATCGTAAAAATTGAAAATATGCTTTTAGCCATTGATATAGGTAATACGGATGTTGTTTTTGGCGTACACAATCGCCAAGAATGGATTCATCAGTTCAGAATTCCTTCTGATGCATCTCGTCGTTCTTCTGATTTTGAAGCCAAACTTCGTTTATTTTTCTTGGAAAATAATCTTAAAATTGGTGAATTCAATCGTGCTATTATCAGTTCGGTAGTTCCCGATTTAAAGAGTGTTTTGAAAGAAATGGTGCAACAAATGCTCGGGATTGAACCAACGATGATTGGGCCTGAAATCTATGAGCATTTGAAAATGGAAATTCCAAGTCCTTACGAAATCGGTACAGATTTGGTTTGCAATGCCACTTATGCCTATTATACTTATCAAAAAAACTGTGTTATTGTTGACTTCGGAACGGCACTTACTTTCACAGTGGTTTCGGGCGAAGGTAAAATTTTGGGGGTTTCTATCGCTCCCGGTTTGAAAACGGCTGTAAAATCGCTTTTCTCAAATACTGCACAGCTTCCAGAAGTGCCTTTAGAAATGCCATCTTCTGCTATTGGCAAAAATACAGTTCATGCCATTCAAGCAGGGATTTTGTGGGGTTATGTAGGAATGGTGCGTGAAATGATTATGCAAATCAAAAAAGAAGTAGGTGAAGATTGTATCGTTTTAGCCACTGGCGGACTTTCGTCGATTCTTACACCACTTCGTGATGAGTTTGATGAAGTAGATAAATTACTTACTTTAAACGGACTAAAAATTATCGCTGAAATCGTGCATACTTAATGGTTAGTAAATAGTGATTGGTGAATAGATTTGTAAAACACTATTTATCAGACACTTATAGAAAAAATATATCTTTATTCATTTTTGTTGATATAAATTCTTTATTAATAGCAATCCTTTGAATCGAAACAAATTCAAAAGATTGCTATTTTTTTTAATTTTTCTGCAACCTTTTGTTTCGTTCTTGCATCTAACTTACAAATTCTCCCGTCTATCATTTTCACAAACATTTCTGGGCACTTCTTTACCATTTATCATTTAGAGAAGCCGATTAGATAGTTTGCATAACAAGGTAGTGGGCATTACATTAGTTTTGTTTAATCAATTCACAATTAGAAAATCAGCAACAAACATTTGTTAATTATTCTAAACATAATTCTTCTTTAATCATGAAAACATTTATTTACTCTATTCTTATTTTACTGACTTTGGCAAATGGTAAAGCCCAAGCTCAAGGAAAAATATCTGGACAAATTACCGATAACAAAGGTAAAATTGTAGAATTCGCTACGATTACGCTCTTGCAAGCTAAAGACTCAAGTTTAGTAAAAGGAGCTTTAGCAGATGTAAACGGCTCTTTTGAATTTGAAAAAGTAAACTACGGAAATTATATCATTAATATTTCGCAGTTAGGTTACAAAAAATATTACACACCAAAATTTACTTTATCCTCTGAAAATCATAACATTAAGCTTTCAAATTTGATTTTATCCGAAGAATCTAAAGAATTAGGCGAAGTACAAGTAACAGCTAAAAAACCTTTTATCGAGCAACAAATCGACAAAACGGTTGTGAATGTTGAAAACTCTGTGGTTTCGGCAGGAAGTACTGCTATTGAAATTTTAGAGAAATCTCCCGGTGTAACTGTTGACAAAGACGGTAACATTTCTTTGAAAGGAAAGCAAAATGTAATGGTAATGCTGGACGGAAAACCAACGTATATGTCGGCAAGTGACTTGGCAAATATGCTTCGTAATATGCAATCGACGCAATTGGATAAAATCGAAATTATGACGAATCCGCCTGCCAAGTACGATGCTGCTGGAAATGCTGGGGTAATTAATATCCGCTTGAAAAAGAATCAAAATATTGGTTTGAATGGTTCAGCCAACATTGGTTTAGGTTATGGTCCGTATAAATCTTTACCAAAAGAAAGTGCAGGTTTGAACTTAAATTACAGAAATGAAAAAGTAAATGTTTTTGGTAATTTTTCGGCAAATGACAGACAAAGTTTTCAAATTCAACAAATTAACCGAAAGTTTTTTGAAAATGGTAAAGTAATTTCTGGTTTCGACCAAGTAGGCAATAACGAACGTAGAAATAATTCTTTTGCTTATAAAGTTGGTGCAGATTATTTTCTTGACAAAAAGAATACTATTGGTTTCTTGTTCAATGGAATGAATGGAAATTGGAACGAAGATACTAACAATGAAACTTTGATTAAAAATGCTACTTCGCAGTTAGATACTACTTCAAGAACTTTAGGAACGATTAGAAACGGATGGGGAAATTATTCAACTAATTTGAACTTCAAACACGTAATTGATTCAACAGGTAAAGAACTTACAGCCGATTTGGACTTTGCTCGTTACGACGCTAACAATTCGATGAAATATCGTACTTCAAAATACGATAATCAGAATATTCTAAGAACAACTCGCAATGAAGATGGAAAAGCAAATTCAAAAATCAATATTTATTCATTTAAGACAGATTTAGTATATCCAATCAATAAAACTTCAAAATTTGAAGTTGGTTTGAAATCAAGTTATGTTACTTCTAATAATGATATGCGTTTTGATTTCTTGATTGGCGATTTATATACTCCAGTACTCGATCCAACTCGTACTCGTGATTTTATTTACAAAGAAAATATCAATGCTGGCTATATCAACTATTCAAAAGAGTTTAAAAAAGTTAGTATGCAATTAGGTTTGCGTGTTGAAAATACCAACGGACAAGGTACTTTATTAGGAAAAGAATTATTGAACAGACATTATACTAATTTATTTCCAAGTGTATTCTTCCGCCAAAAACTCTCGAAAGACCATCAATTGGGCTACTCGTTCAGTCGCAGAATCGACCGTCCAAGCTATGAAGATTTGAATCCATTCTTATTCTTCCTCGACCCATACACTTATTCAAGAGGAAATGAGTTATTACAACCTCAATACACCAACGCTTTTGAAGTATCACATACTTTCAAAGATGCTATTACAACCACAGTAAATTTCAGCCGTACAAATGGCGTTATGACTGATATTTTGGAACAAAACAACGCTTTGAAGACTACGAACCAAACAAAAATCAATATTGGTTATGTAGAAAATATAGGAATTGCCTTCTCAGTACCTGTGCCAATTACAAAATGGTGGTTTAGTAATACTTACTTCAATTTGTATAATAATCACTATGTGGGCGATATTCCTAAGACGATTATTGCTTCAGATGGTACTTCATCGACAATTTTTCAACCTTTGGATGCTCGTGCTACAAGTTACCAAGCTAACATGACGCACCAGTTTACTTTACCGAAGAAATTCACTTTAGAATTGAGCGGTTGGTATATGTCGCCATTCATTGAAGGACAAATGTCTGGTCGTCCAATGGGTGCAATGTCTTTCGGTATTCAAAAGAAATTAATGAACGACAAAGCGACAGTTAAATTAAATGTCAACGACGTTTTCTGGTCGAACAAATTTAATGGTTCATTTATCTTTAATGACATCGACGTTCAAGTAGTGAATAAATGGGAAAGCCGAGTAATACGCTTAAACTTCTCGTATCGTTTTGGAAATAGTAAAGTTGCCGCAGCACGCCAACGCAAAACTGGTTTAGAAGATGAAAAAGGTCGTGTAAAAAGTGGCGGAAACTAACAGAAAACGCTAATCTATTTTGATGAAAACAAGAAGGATGCCTAAACGGGTGTCCTTTTTTGTTATGAATATGTTTTTTGGTTTTACTCAAAGTGAGTTTTAATCACCTCAATAGAAAAAACACACTTTGAGTATTACCTGTGAAAAATCAAATTTTTTAACCAATTGGAAAACTGCCAATCAAAATGTTTGAGGATAAAGTGTTTAAATGTGTGAAAATATATTTGATAACAGTCGGGGCCAAGCTCAGATAGAAAATCAATTTCTATCATCAGCAGGTCAGTGTCAGGAAAAAAGAGGCTACCCACTGGTAGAAGCTCTTTTTTCAATAAATAATGACTACTTCGCTGCAATGTAAATGTTAGATGGCGTTAAGAATTCGAAAAAACGCTCTAACCAACTTTTTTTAACATCATTACTTTTAGATGTTCTCAAGTTTGCTTTGCGGCTCTTTGATTCTTCCAGAATCAATTCGGCCAATAAAAGATTGTATTTCATAAATTTAATCATTTAAATTGTTGCACCGAATCTGACGTTGATGAGCCTAACAGGCTTTTTAAAATATTAAATATCAGTGCTTTCGGTGTTAATCAATTGACTGACACAAAGTTATGAAAAATAGTTTCAATAATTCCAAAAAATATAATTATTCCAATACAGATTCTTTAAATACTGCAATTTTATTTGATTATTTTAAGATTTAGCTCATTTTTTCACTCCAATTAGGGCTAACATCCTTCCTGTTTTCCCTTGCTCTTTCCGATGCGAAAAGTAGTTTTCGTTCTGTAAAACAGTCGAAAATTCAGAAATTTCTATCTGATTTTCGGGTACTCCGCAGGCTAATAATTGGGCTTTGTTTGCCTTTTTCAAATCGACAAAATACTTATTTTTCGATTCATCAAAACGTTTGTAAACGTCTGCAAAATTTTGGGCTACCTCCTCTCCTACTTCAAAAGAACATTCGTCAATACAAGTACCAATATAGGCAAAACAGTCTGCTGGATTTGTGCCAAAAGTGGCTTGCATTTTAGAAATTGTCTTTGCTACAATCTCTAAAACCGTTCCTCGCCAGCCTGCATGAATAGCCGCCACGGCATTTTGTTTGGCATCAAAAATCAAAATGGGCGTACAGTCTGCCACCGTAACCGCCACAAATACTTCTGCTTGATTACTTATCAAAGCATCGTAGCCTTCGTAAGCACCTGCTTCTGTGGCAATTAAGATTTTATCTTCATGAATTTGATACGAATAAGCTACATTTTCAGTAGCGACTGTCAGTGCTTCAAAGAATTTATCTCTATTTTTATACACTGTTTCAAGCTCATCGCCCGAATGTAAACCTAAATTCAAGGATGTATAGGGAACTTGACTATAACCGCCATGACGAGTACTTTCGGCGGCAATTAGGTTGGGGAATGGTTGAAATATTTTTGGTTTGGTAAACATATTTTTATGGGGATTTTTTGACTTTAGGACTTGATGACTTTAGGACTGAAGGACTTTAAGACTTTAGGGGTTTAAGACTGAAAGACTCAAGGAATTAATAATTTAATGAGGTCTGGGTTTCATTATTAAAGTAATTAAATCATAAAGTCCTAAAGTCTTTGAGTCCTAAAATCATAAAGTCCTTCAGTCTTAAAGTCATAAAGTCCTAAAGTCAAAGAAATGAAATTAATCTATCTTTTGCCCTTCGTTCTTTTTATCAGTTGCCAAAAAGAAAAAATACCCTCACAACCTGCTGGGATTGCTCTTTCTTTTGATGACCGATTTATTAAAGAATGGTTTCAGCTTAGACCTTTGTTGAATAAGTATCATGCAAAAGTAACATTTTACATTACGCAACCCGATAGCCTTTCTGTGGAAGAAGTAAAAATGTTACATCAATTTAAAGCAGACGGACATGAAATTGCCTGCCACGGAGCAATGCACGTGCGAGCAGTTCCTTATCTCTGGGAACATACTTTGGAAGAATACATGGAAAATGAAATCTTCAAAGCCCTGAGAACGATGAAAAAACAAGGTTTTTCGCCTACAACTTTTGCTCATCCGGGCGGCTCGCAGATTTGGTACTCCGACCGTGAACTGCTCAAATACTTTACTCTTTTAAGAGATGTTTCGATGAAAGAAAGAACAATATGGGGTTTTACTTATACCAGAGCCATTGAAAATATGGACGAAATTTATCATCAGCACGACGGTACTCGTAAAGTAAATGCTTTATTAATTGATGCAGGAACAAATCTGAATATCGAAGATGTGAAAAAAGGATTAGCCCGAGCAAGCCAAGAACATAGCGTTATGATGCTTTTTGGACATAAACCTCTGCGTAGAATCACTCATAAACCCGATGAATATGGCTTTGATATACATTTTTTAGAGCAAATCTTGGCAGAAAGTGCTAAATTGAAACTTCAATACTTCACTATGAACTCTTTGTAGTTCATCAACCAACAAAACATGAAAAAACAAACAACCTTCATCACAAGCATCCTTTTATCTTTATCATTATCCACTTTTGCTCAGGATAATGACTCCGTTATGGTTCGTAAATTCTTTGACGAATCGCTAATGCGAGGAAAATCTTATGAATGGCTTCGAGACTTGACTGGCAATGTCGGCCCAAGATTAAGTGGCTCGGAAGGAGCAAAAAAAGCCGTACAATGGGGAAAAACTTTATTAGAATCTGGTGGTTATGACCGTGTTTTTTTGCAAGACGTAATGGTGCCACACTGGGAACGTGGAGCAAAAGAAGAAGGCTATATTTTGAATGGCAAAGAGAAAATAAAAGTACCAATTGCGGCTTTGGGTGGCTCTATCGCAACGCCTAAAAAAGGGATTACTGCCGAAGTAATTGAAGTAAAAACTTTTCAAGAACTAAGAGCATTGGGCAAAGAAAAATGCGAAGGCAAAATTATTTTCTTCAATCGCCCAATGGATGCTACCCGTATCAATACTTTTGAAGCTTACGGAATGGCAGGCGACCAACGTCGTGCGGGAGCAAATGAAGCCGCAAAAGTGGGTGCAATTGGCGTTATTATTCGTTCGTTGAGCAATACAGAAAATGATTATCCGCATACAGGTTCTATGTCTTATGCTACTGGCGTGCCATTGATTCCTGCGGCAGCTTTAAGTACTAAAGCGGCTACCTTGTTGAGTAATATTTTAAAGGAAAATCCTTCAACAAAATTCTATTTCAAACAGTCTTGTCAAACTTTTGATGATGCTCCTTCACATAATGTAGTGGCTGAAATCAAAGGTTCGGAACATCCAGAAGAAATTATTGTAGTGGGTGGACACTTAGATTCTTGGGATTTGGCACAGGGGGCTCACGACGATGGAACAGGTATTGTGCAGTCGATGGAAGTAATTCGTATGTTTAAAGCTTTGAATATTCGTCCGAAACATACGATTAGAGTTGTATTGTTTATGAACGAAGAGAATGGCACTCGTGGCGGTATCAAGTACGCTGAATTAGCCAAAGCCAATAATGAAAAACATATTTTTGGTTTAGAGTCAGACAGCGGAGGATTTACCCCAAAAGGTTTTGGAATGCAAGGGGCTTCGGCTGAATTATTAAGTAAATTTCAAGCCTACCGCAAATTATTTGCTCCTTATGGCATCCACGAATTCGAGCGTGGCGGTGGCGGTGCTGACATCGGCCCTTTAGCTCCACAAGGAACAGTTTTAATTGGTTTCAAACCAGATTCACAGCGATATTTTGAATATCACCATGCTTCAAACGATACTTTCGAGACGGTAAACCAAAGAGAATTAGAATTAGGAGCAGCAGCGATGGCAAGTTTGGTTTACTTATTGGATAAAATGTAGTTTTAGCTTTGAGCCTTGAGCAATGAGCTTTGAGCAGGTTTTTGAATTAAAAAGGGTATCAAGAGATTTATTCTTGATGCCCTTTTTGATTTAAGTTTGTTTATAATTACTGATGGCATGACTTGAAGTCATGCCATCAGTATAGAATAGATACCCTTTTTTGTGTATTAATTATAATTCTATTTTAGTCATCGCTCATGACATAGTAATTATAGTTTTTTTGAAAGTTGTCCTGACTAAAAATATTTTGTCGTTTTAGAAATTTTAAGTAGTTTACCCAGACTATTGAATCCACATTAAAAGATTTTCAAATTACAGAGAATTTATTCCTAATAATTAAAGTCATAAAACAATCTATATCAATTATTTCACTAAACTCATGAAAACGCCTCCTCCTTACCGTATATTCTCCGCTCTATTTTTAGTTTTTTCATTTTATTTGTCATTGTATCCAAGTAGATTGCTGGAAATAAAACTATGGATAAAACATTGTAGTATCGCTGATACACTTTGGTTTATTGTTGGGCTATTAGCAGGAATGCTAACTGTATTTTTATCTAATCGGTTTGAACAGAAAACTAAATCATAAGTTGTTAAGACAACTCTTAAAATTTGTCTAAACAAATCCAAAATCCCATCAGAAAAACAATCAACAAAAATGAAATTACAAAACAACAAAATCCTAATTACAGGTGGTGCAAGTGGTATTGGATTAGGACTTACAGAAAGATTTATCCAAGAAAATAATACGGTTATTATCTGCGGAAGGCGTGCAGATGTTTTAAAGGAGGTAGAAGATAAATTCCCTTCCGTAATTACTAAAGTATGTGATTTATCGCTTGAATCTGAACGTATTACCTTGTATGAATGGATTGCTAAAGAACACCCAGACTTGAATGTTTTGGTAAATAATGCAGGAATTCAAAATTGGATGGAAGTATCTGACAATGATTTTTATGCCAAAGCAAGCCATGAAATCAATACTAATGTCTTAGCTCCTATTCACCTTATTTCATTGTTTATTAACTTGCCGTCTTTGGCTACTATCATCAATGTAACTTCTGGTTTGGCTTTTGTGCCACTCACCAAAGTACCAGTTTATTGTGCTACAAAGGCTTTTTTCCATTCGTTTACGCTTTCTTTGAGACATACTTTAAAAGCCAAAGCAATTGAAGTAATTGAAATGATACCTCCAGCTTTAAATACCGACCTTGGAGGGAAAGGTTTACATGATGAATACCCACCAGTATCTGCTTTTATTGAAGCTATCTTCCAACAATTGGAAGAAGGAAAAACAGAACTTACTTTTGGTTTTAGTGAAATGCTTTCAAAAGCAAATCCAGAAGTTATCAATGCTACTTTCAACCGCATGAATCCCTAAGTTATCATACTCATTTATTTAAACGATTTCCCTACCAATAGCATGCCCACAAATCATGCTATTGGCGTTTATTCGATAAACTGTCCTTAAAATCTTTTAACACTTCCACTGAATCTTTTTGGGGTATTTGGTAAGACAAAAGGCTCTTCTGAGAACCTTTTAGCATATCCAAAGAACCTTTTTTGCGGTATTTTGCGGGAAAAAGGTTCTCCCGATATCCTTTTAGAATGTCCGAAGAACCTTTTTTGCGGTATTTTGCGGGAAATAGGTTCTCCCGATATCCTTTTAGAATGTCCGAAGAACCTTTTTTGCGGTATTTTGCGGGAAATAGGTTCTCCCGACATCCTTTTAGAATGTCCGAAGAACCTTTTTTGCGGTATTTTGCGGGAAAAAGGTTCTCCCGATATCCTTTTAGAATGTCCAAAGAACCTTTTTTAATGTATTTTTAGGAAGATAGGTTCTTTTGAGAACCTTTTAGAGGGTCTTTATCTACAATTACAATAAAATAATCTTTATCTTAAAGGCTATCTGTTTTCAACCCTCCTCGTGATTTGATTAAATTTATCGCATTGATAAAATCATTTGCTTTAGGGTCATTTTTAAGCATTAATGAATTGATATAATTACTCAATGACTTTTCAAGCAGTAAGTTTAATGCTGTTAGAGGCTTGGCATTGATTCTATTTTCACTGTCGAAATAGTAATATACATGAAGTTGATAAAGTAAAGTTTTATTTTTTTCCTGCTCTTCTAACTCTGTTGCATAAAAAAGAACCATCATCATTTTCTCAATAGCTGTATTAACATAATCATAGCCCTTAATTTTGGACAATGGTAAAATATAATTTATCCAAGAGAAGAGAACTGAATGTCCTCCATATTCTCTATCTACAATGAAATAATGACCTTTACCTAATGCAAAGTCCAATAGTTCGTCTTTATTTATTGCTTGTTCAAATAAGTTTATCATTTATTTTCATGGTTGTTCTCGTGATTTGTTTAAATTATTCTTAGCAATATTTTAGTTAAACTACGTATAAAATGGGTTTACATAGTTTATTTTAGGCAAACGCTTCTATTTATTTTAAATAATTATATTCCAATGATTTAAAAATAATGTACCCCTTTTAAAAATATAAAAAAATAAGGTAATTTGTAAATAGTTATTTCTCACATATTTTGAATTCACACCCAATGAATCAAACCAAAAAAATCAAAAAGAATAAAGAAAATTTTAATATTCAAATGCCATTGATTTTATCAATGATAGTAATTTGTGCATTAATAGTTCTTACAATAATGTTTTTACCACTAATAAACTCAATTTTTAGTAAAAAGAGTTTTTTAAATAGCTTCACTTCTCTTTTACCAATTACAAACAATTTAGGAGGAACAATTGGTGGACTACTCGGCCCAATAGTGGCTTTATTGGCAGCTCTGCTTACCTATTGGGCTTTTATGGAGCAGGTAAAAGCTAACAAGAAACAAGCAAAACAATTTAAAAAACAATTTAGAGACCAACAGAACAGTAAATTTGAAAGTAGATTTTTTGAATTATTAAAAATACATATTGAAAATAGAGATAGATTTAACAATCTATTTCCTAAAAATGATGGTTTTGCTGAAATTTTAAAAGAGTTGAAATTTTTACATAATATTTTTGAAATAACTTATGAGCAAGAAAATATAAATTTTCTTAACAATGAGAAATTCATTAAATATAGACATAGTTCTTCTATGAATGAATTAGATTCTTATATCAAAGAAATTATTAATCTTATTAAGATTATTCTCTTGGATCCTGAAAGTAGAAATTTGATTATAAATAATGATAATAAGTCTTTTATTTCTGCTCTGGAAAAGCTGATATATGAAGAACGTGACTTTGGTTTTCCTGAGAATAGTTTAATAAGTAAGAAAAGTAAATGCCTTTATTTAAAATATAATGATTTAAAAGACAAAGAGAAAATAGAACAAGTATCTTTAATTATTGATTCAAATCCTCATGCTTTGAAGGGTTATTTAATAATACTATCTCCTTATCTGAGCACATTAAGATTACTTTTTTCATTTATCAATGAAGATAAATTTTTGAGAGGGAAGAATAAAAGACCTTACTTTGATATAATTCGGTCAACGTTTACTATTGATGAACTATGTTTTTTATACTTCTATTTTGTAAGCGGATTTGACCCCTTGTTTTCAAAAGTTGATATTTTAGATGCTTCTCTATTCTATGAATTAGATAAAAGAAAGGTAGATTCCATAATTGATTATTGCAGAGTTGAAAATTATTTTGAGCATATTTATCAAGATTTTATATATGAAAATAATAATAAGATTGGTATTAAGGATTTCTTCAGAGATATAACAAAATTTAAAACCTAAAATTATTCTCCCAAGCTTTCAGTAGTGTTTTTCACTGCCTAAAGCTAAGTCCTGTCAGTTATTTAATTTTTTAATTAACATTTAGCATTTCAAACTCATAACTCACCATTCAAAACTCAGCACTCATTCCTACCTTCCACAAATCCTTTTATAATCACAGTATTGACATTTGTCTTGGTCTTGGGTTTTTTCAAAAGGTTTTTCTGGATTAAGTAAATCGCTGACGAATTGTTGTAGGTATTTTTCGGAATCAGCTACAAAATCCGTGGCTGTTTCGCCTGCATTAAAGACAGTTTTTTAACCTTTGTACTTTCGAGGATTGAGGTATCTTAAATAAGGTATTTTCCCAAAGTCGGAATCATTATCAGATAATAGAATTGAGTCATAGCATAAAGCAATAAGATTTGTATCAATTAAATATCTCTTTCCCATTCATTTCTGATATTTTCAAAGTGATTTTTAATATCTTCTTTATCTTTTGGGTCTATATTTTTCCAAGCTCCTCGCAAAGTACCTTTCATTGAAGTACCAGAAACCGCTATCTTAGTATTTTCAGGCTGTTCTAAAACTTCTTCCTCTGTAAACATCACAAATACCTTTACTTTATGAGTAAGTTCTGGCTTTTCTTTTAGAATTATCTGACCATTATCATAAACTCCTTCTATGGCTGTTAGCATATTATTATCGTTTTATACTAAATCAAATATAGTGGTTTTATTCATAAGATTTTGTCTAAAATTCATCAAATCATCGCTTGTTTACTGTTTTATTATCACGTTATTTACTTCAATCTTACATGGCAAAAATGAAGAGTATTACAAATTCACAACTCACCATTCAAAACTCAGCACTCATTCCTACCTTCCACAAATCCTTTTATAATCACAGTATTGACATTTGTCTTGGTCTTTGGTTTTTTCAAAAGGTTTTTCTGGATTAAGTAAATCGCTGACGAATTGTTGTAAGTATTTTTCGGAATCAGCTACAAATTCCGTGGCTGTTTCGCCTGCATTAAAGGCGATTTTTTGTTCTAATAAACCTGCGTCAATATTTCTGAATGAATAAATACCAGCACTTACTTCATTATCAATTTCGGGTAATTTTGTTCCTCTGATACTCAAGCCTCTGGTTGAAAGCATTTGTTTCAATACCATGTATTTATACAACCAAAGCTGTCTGAATTTATCTTTATCAGTATCGCCCAAGAGTTTTTCTTCCAAATCTTCTGGCTTCATGGTCAGTTCTTTGGCTTCTACCTTTCCCGTTTTATAGTCAATTACCCTGATTTTATTCCCCGATACTCTATCCAATCGGTCTATTCTACCTGCAATTTTTACGGGTAATACTTTATCATTTACTTGGGCATTGAAAGTTACTTTTAGCGTTTTTTCTACATCCAATAATTCAATCGGGAAAACCTCATTTTCCAATTGGTAATTGATAAATTTCTTAACAATCGTTTCTCCAATTTGGTAGAGAATAAAGTTCATACCATCGTCTGCCTTCAAGCCTTGATTGGTTTGTAAAAAAGCTTCTTTTAGATAAGTATCAATGTTTTCGAGTACCGTTTGTAAATCTTCTTTTTCTACTTTACTGCCTTTTTCTACAAAGGTTTTGTCGATATTTTCAAAAGTTTTATGAATCCAATTCCCAAAAGTGTCAACGCCGATTTTCTCTTCTACTTCCTCTTCCTGAGCAATTCCTGCAATGCGTGTAAAATAATACTTGAGTGAACAATCCAAAAACTGATTCATCTGAGAAGGGAAAATTCCTTTTTCAGTAATTTCTTGTTCAATAAATGCCAAAATATCGGTTGTTTTTTGAATCAACAAAGGTGTTTCTTCTTTATCCTCAGTTTCTTCCAAACCAATAAATTTCACATTCGGATAAGTAATGTCAAGGTTAGGATTTAGCTTGGATAACTCATGCTCAATCTGTAAAATAAAGCGACTTTTCTCGCCAGCCCCATAAGTATCCGAAGGCAAAACATGGACAAGTACTACTTCTTTAGCTCGCTGCATGAGCCTAAAAAAGTGGTAAGCCATTACGGCATCGGCGTGATTGTGCGTAGGTAAATTAAATTGTGGGTCGCTGAGGGCATCAAAAGGAATTAAAGTATTTTGTCTTTTGCCTTGCGGAAGTGTTTTTTCATTGACCGACAAAATGATTACTTTTTCAAAATCAAGGGTACGGGTTTCCAACATTCCCATGATTTGTAAACTTTCATCCGTTTCAGATTCAAAAGGAATTTTGGTTTGTTTTATCAATTCATACAAGAAAGTTTTGAAACTGCGGATACTAACGGTGTCGCCA
This sequence comes from Arcicella rigui, assembly GCF_034929435.1. Classification (NCBI taxonomy): domain Bacteria; kingdom Pseudomonadati; phylum Bacteroidota; class Cytophagia; order Cytophagales; family Flectobacillaceae; genus Arcicella; species Arcicella rigui. The sequence goes on along the minus strand of NZ_JAYFUM010000019.1, from coordinate 97,619 downwards.
CGTTCATCCAGAATCACTTCCATTCTTTGTAAAATCAAGTAAAATTGATAGAGATATTCCGTCTCAATAGCATCTTGATTTTCTTTATAAACTTCTCTTAATAAGTCGATTAACTCATAAAAACACTTAACTGCATTTTTGGGTTTATTGTACCAATGTTTAAAAATACTTTCAAAAAGTGGTTCATTTTTAGCAATTTCTAAAAGCTCTTTTGAGCTAAGAAAAACACGATTTCTTTCAGTGATTTCACGGAGGGTTTTGCGGATGGGGTTTTCAACCTCAGTTTTAACCTCACCCCCCAGCCCCTTCTCCTGTTGAGAGGGGGTGTTTTCTTTCGATGGATTGGAAGGTTTATATTCAATATTTGTAGCTCTTTTCTTTTGAAGATGCGGCTCTTCTTTATTAAGAGCCGCATCTTCAAAAGAAGAAAAGCTCCCCCTCTCAACAGGAGAGGGGGTTGGGGGGTGAGGTTTCGGTTCTCCTCCTCTAATTACCCTCAATATCTCATCCAGTACCCCCTGAACATTTTCCAACACCTCTTCATTTTTAAAGCGAAGTACTTTATAGCCAAGTTGATTTAATTCTTGTGTTCGGTAAGTATCGTATTTTGGATTATCATCTTTCTCATGAATTTCCCCATCCAGTTCTATAATTAAGCTATGTTCGATATTAATAAAATCGACGATATAGCCCAAAACAGCATGCTGTCTTCTGAACTTATAGTTTTCAAACTGTCTGTTCCGAAGGAGTTGCCATAATAATTCCTCTGCTTTGGTAGATTCAATGCGGTTTTCTCTTGCAAAAGGTTTTAGGTATTTCCATGTTTGGGCATCGGTGGTGAAAAGTTTAGAAACCTCACCCCCCAGCCCCCTCTCCTTCTGAGAGGGGGTGTTTTCTTCCGATGGATTGGAAGGTTTACCTTCAATATTTGCAGTACTTTTCTTTTGAAGATTCTGCTCTTCATTAAGAGTAGAATCTTCAAAAGCCGTATTGCTCCCCCTCTCAGAAGGAGAGGGGACAGGGGGGTGAGGTTTAAACCTTATCAACTCATACCGCCTCAAAAAAGGATGATTCAGTACCCTTACAATTTGTCGATGTGAGAATTTTGGAATTTTTACCGTTCCGCCATCTTCTGTTTTGAATTCTACTAAATTCTTTTGCAATTCAAAAAGAGCATCAACCAAGGTAAAAAGCATAGAATTTCGCAAAGAAAGCCCCATCGTGACGTTAAAATCTTTGACTGATTCATCTAAAGAATTCATCACAGGTACTAATAAATTCTCATCACCCAAAACAATTGCCGTTTGCGATTTAGGAATTATTGCATCTGTTTTTGAAGTATTTTCCCAATCCTTAAAAATATGTCCTGCTACTTTCGCTTGTACACTGGCATTGGCTACACCAATAATTTGAATCTTCTTTTTACCCTTTAATAATTCATCCGACTGCCATTTCCATTCTTCATTAAAAAGAGGAGTAATACCATTTTTCTCATCGCCATTTTTGTAATAACGAAGCCAGTTTCCTGCTTTTTGGTCTTTATTGTAGAGATAATAAGCGTCTGAATCCCAAAGGGTCTCGGCAAAACCTTTTCTTTTTAATAAAGTACGAATGATTTTTTCTTCGGCATCACTCAAGGCATTAAAACCCACGAAGTAATATTTTGTGTGACGCTCTTTGCTTAAAATATATTTTTCAACATTTTCGGCTAATTCACGATAAGCCATTCCACGGTAATGTAAACCCTTGTCTGCCAAACGCTGACGAAGGTTTTGATAAACCGAAAAAATATTCTCGAAAAGTTTGAAGTAACGGTCGGTGCGGTCGGTTTGTAGTTTTCTATCTCTTTGCGACTCTCCCAATTGCATTTGCCAACGTTCAATGGCTTTGGCTTCCGACATATAAGCAAACAAAGCTTTGGCATCTACTAAATATTGGTCGATTTTATCAAAATCATTCAACAAAGTACTTGCCCAAGTCATGAATCTTTCAAAGACAACGTTCGGGTCAATTTCCTTAAAAACATCGTACAATTCAAACAACAAAGCCACTTGGTCGATTTGGCGAACGCCCGTCATCGTATTCACAAAATCGTCGATAGCCAGTACATCAGGAGCTAAAAAAGGTTTATCAGAAAGCTTCGCCAAAGCATCTTTGAAGTACAAAACCCCACGTCGAGAAGGAATCACGATACAAACCCGACTAAGCTGATTGAGGGAATGTTGTTTAAAAATATATTCAGCGGCTTGGTCGAGGAAAGTTTGCATAGTAGCTTTTAGTTTTAAGCAATGAGCGGTGAGCTATCGGATTTCGGATTTCGGAATTTGGAACTTGGGTTTTAGATTTCAGATTTTATTGAGTCTATTTTCTTATCTCTTGCATCTATTTTTTGTCTTAAAGTCCTAAAATCTAAAAAATCTTTTGTCCTAAAGTCTTAAAGTTCAAAATCCTAAAGTCCTCAATTTAATGCACCCTATCCCCTCTCATCTCCAAATTTTTCATAATATTTGCTTCCATTTCCAGCCATTCATTCCAACGTTGTTTAACGTAAGTTTCAGGCAAGTACTCTTTGGCAAGGTCGATAAAATTGACGTAATGTCCCGCTTCCGAAATCATCAATTCATGATAAAATTCTCTGAGATTTACATCTGAAATTTCTAAAGAAAGTAATCTAAAACGTTCGCAACTACGAGCTTCAATGAGGGCATTCATAAATAATCTTTCACCCAATTGTTCTTCACGAGAACCACCACGACGCATCCCTTCATATAATTGATGTATATATAAATCTTTGCGAGGATTCCCCAAAGCCAAGCCACGTTTATCTAATTCTTTAATCACCATTCTAAAATGAGCCCATTCTTCCGAAACCACAGGCATCAATACTTCTCTGAGTTTTTCTTTTTCAGGAAATTGAATGATTAGTGAAATACAAGACGAAGCCGCTTTCTGCTCGCAATAAGCGTGGTCGATTAAGATTTCTTCAATATTTTTTTCGGCAATATTTACCCAACGTGGGTCAGTTGGGAGTTTTAAACCTAACATCGTTTTTGTAGCGTATTGTTTTTGTTCGTTGGTCATATTTTGAAATTGTGAATTGTGAGTGGTGATTTAGTGATTTTTTTAATTTGTGATTTAGAGAGTCGTGATTATAAAATTGATAATTATTGAATAGTAATTAAAAAAGCAACTCACTAATTCACAATTTACTCATTCACTAATTAGTCAAAAAGCAACCACTGCAAGCCAAAGCCAAATGTTCTGCCCATTCCTGCGAAACCGGGGGCTGCGTAATAGCCATTTCCTAAAATTCCTTGTGCTACATTAGCAAATTTGACAAATAAACGTACTCTATTGATTCGCATATCGGCAAAAACATCAGCTTGTACATAGCCTTTGATAAGCTGAGTATCTTGCAAATGAAACTGCTGAATGGCTGGCATATAGCCATCAGCATAATAATTTGATTTATAATGAAGCTCTAAACCTGTATGAATAAAGAGTTTCTTTTTGTACAATAAATCAAATGCCAAACGTGAATTAGCAAATATCTTCGGAATTCTGATTACATCTGGGCCAGTTGTAGTGGTTAAATACAATTGATTGGTCGTCGAAAATCTTCCTTTTTTCCAATCCAAGCCCATGCCTGCTCTAAAAATACCAATGTCCGAACTGGCTTGTTTTACAAATGCCAAAGTATCGTAATAAATATAACTATTGATTAAAGTAATATCAGCACTGGGACGAAGGACTAAATTCCCAAACTTCGGACTCGCCGAAGCATAAGCCGTATAAGTTTGCATATTATTGCTAATGCCCGAAGTAGTGACGAAAGAACTTGTGTTTTTATCCCATCGAAATCCATCGTTGAACATTACCTGTTGCACCAAAGTTGGCGATGTGGACATGGCTTTTCCGCCAATATTAAGCCACTTTCCTTGAAATTCAACATTGAGTTTAAAATCACTTCCTGTTAGCAAATACTCGACTTCTGCAAAAGCTCTTGTGCTGTCTTTGAAGTACTGATTCAGCCAAACGCCCAAGAAGTTTTCGTTTTTATTGATGCTATAATTATACAATGGATTACTAAAACCAAAGAAACGCTGACGTAAATGCAAACGATAATTAAAACCTCTGTAAAAGCCTTTGATACCAGATTTATGTTCAAAAATGCTGTAACTATTTTCGTTGTAAAGCGAATCCAACTTCATTTTGTTGGTTACTGTGGCATCGGTTGTGTAGCGTGAAGCTTTCCCTAAAGTATCATAAGCAATTGGATAAAAGCCACTTGTCCAGTTTGCTACATAATCTGGGTCTCTGAATTGTACTTTTCGGGTCTGAAAATCAAGTACTTGATATACTTGAAAAGCCTTGTAGCCAACGTATTCGTGATATAGATGAAGATTGTAAAATTTATCTCTTGTAGCAGCATTTGCTAAAATGGAGGCATTGTTACTTTGTTGAAGTATTACATCATAAGTTCTTCCTTGTGGTAATACGCCACCTTCATCATTAGAATTATGATCGGATAAATTGGCATAAGCCAATAATTGATACTTCTTGTTGCGGGTTTGATAATTGGTATGCACCATAAAATCCCAATGACCCATTGCATTTTTGTTTGAACTTGAAGTAGAGCTAACCAACTGCTTATTTCCTACAATTCTTTGTAAATTGATACTAAAATTCCAAAGAGAATCTACGTTTCTACTGAGTTCAAATTGAAGTAAATCTTGTTCGTTTCCGCCTGTTACATACACCAAGTTTGAAAAGGGCGAACGAGTATTATAATAGCGTACTTGGTTGGGTTTGAAAGAATAAAGTGAATACGCATCGTAGCCCAGCATTGTACCGATTTGCTCGGGAGCTTTAAAGAAAATAGGACGAATCGCCGTTCCCATATTTCCTAAATCTTGATAGAGATTACGGTTTCGCTGAACAAAATTAAAATTATGTCCTTCGCCCAAAGTGGTGTCGATGGTATAAAGTTTCTTTCTATTATTGAAAACATCTTCTTCCAAAAAGTACTTTGTGGAAGTTGGCCCATAAATTACCTTGGTAGAATCATCCAGTCCACCTCTTCTACTGCCTTTTTTGGCGGTAGTAGTGGTACTGTTCGTTTTGGGGAAAGTATTGTTTGTCGAATTTCCAGTACCAAAATCGCTGGAAATTTGAGCTAATAAGACTTCTGAAATAAGAAGTCCGAAGAAAGTCAGGATATATCTTTTAAAATTCACGATACAAAATTAATCAAAAAAGGTGAAAGCGGTAAAGTCTATTCGCAAGATTGACTTTACAGAAGAGGTTTCAACATTAAATAATTTTTAAGGATTACTCTCAGTGCTGATATGCTGCAAAATTAAGTCATTGAATTCTTGTTGAGCTTGATTCAAAAAATAGATTTCAATGGGCAAATAAAAGAGCGGTATTTCTTGCAAAGCTTCATGTTTAATGAATTTCTTAAATTTTACCATGTCTTTTTCTGTCATTAAAATACCCTTTTCTTCGCTTTGGATATGTTTAAAAGTATCAACCATTTCAGGAATATCTTTTTCTGTAAAAAGATGATGGTCTTTAAAAGTCAAATGCTTGATTACTCTAAACTGTTTCCGACAATATGCTTCAAAAGGTTTTGGATTCGCAATACCCGAAACTAACAAAAGTGTATTTGAAAAAGCTTTACTTGTGTTTTCAAACAAAGGCTTCGGTGTAGAGTACTGAATTCCTGTAAAGAAAATGGGCGTTGTTGCTTTTAAATAAGGTTTCAATTGATGCTGAATTTGCTCTTGTGCTGTCTTTGATAAATCGTTTGGACATTTGGTCACAATCAAAATATCGGCTCTTTTTGCTCCATGTCGGCGTTCACGGAGGCGACCAGCAGGAAAAGTGAAATCTTCATAAATAGGTCTTGAAAAATCCATCAGTACAATATTCAAAGAAGCTTTTACGGCTCTGTGCTGAAAAGCATCATCCAAAATCACGATGTCTGTAAAAGGTAACTTTTCGTATATTTTAGTCAGTGCCTCAGCACGTTTTTCGCCAACAGTTACTTGTACTTCATTTTGAAACTTTTGGTGAAATTGCATAGGTTCGTCGCCAATACTTTCGGCAGTTGCCGATTGGTCAGCAATGATAAAGCCTTTGGTTTTGCGTCCATAACCACGGCTGAGACTTACTAAATGAAATTTGGGATATAATAAACGAATTAAATACTCTACGTGTGGGCTTTTTCCTGTTCCGCCAACGGTTAAATTTCCGACATTAATAATTACTTTATCGAAAACCGTCACCTGAAAGATATTTTTATCATACAAAAAGTTTCGTACATCAGTAATTAATCCGTAAAGTAGCGAAAATGGCAAAAGAATAAAGCGTAAAATACTATGAATACCTGACATATATTACCGAATATTTTTCAAAAAAAGGCTACAAAACCAATCGAAAGCAGCATTTTTTTGAAAGCTAAAAATGAAGAAAATTAGAATGTGTAATAAAAATTAAAATTTTACTTGGTAAAATTCATAAAGAGTTCTGACTTTTTACTAATTTCAAATCCCTTTTAAGAAACTTTAACGAGGCATAATTCTTGCTTAAAAGCTTTTCACTGTTACTAATACGCACGCTGTCAAGCGATTGTCGATAAATACTTGCTCAGAATTTAGCATTTTGGCAAACAACAATAGTAAAAATTTCTTATAAAATTATTGGGCTTACCAGAAAATGAGTCTTAAAGCTGTCTTTGCAAAATATACACTTGATTTTAAATTCGAGGCTGGAACGTCTCGGGGTGTGCTTACGCACAAAGATAGCTACTTCGTTAAGATTTTTGATTCTGAAAATCCTTCGGTTTTTGGTTTGGGCGAATGTGCTCCGCTAAAAGGACTAAGTATCGACGACCGCCCCGACTTTGAACTCCAACTACTTGGTATTTGCGAAAACTTCAATACACTCGAATTAGAAGTATATCCTTGGAATCTTAATATCATTCTTGAACAAGTATTAGATAAATCTTTTCCTTCGGTAGTTTTTGGTTTTGAAACCGCCATGCTCGATTTAATGAATGGCGGAAAACGCAAAGTATTCAACAATGCTTTTGCCAGAGCAGAACGCCAACTTGATATTAATGGACTGGTTTGGATGGGCGACAAAGATTTTATGCTCAGACAAATCGACCAGAAACTGGAAGCAGGTTATCATACAATCAAGATGAAAGTGGGTGCGATAGACTTTGAGAAAGAGTGTGATTTGCTGGCTTATATTCGCAAGAGTTACTCTGCAGAACAAATTACGCTGAGAGTTGATGCCAACGGTGCTTTTTCGCAAGCAGAAGTGGTAGAAAAACTAAAAAGACTTTCGGAATATCAATTACATTCTATCGAACAGCCCATTCGCCAAGGTAACGAGAGTTTTATGGCAGAACTTTGCCAAATTACGCCAGTACCCATTGCTTTAGATGAAGAATTGATTGGCGTTCGGGAATATACCGACAAGTACAGGCTTTTGAAAAAAATCATGCCGCAATACATTATTCTGAAACCAACATTGGTAGGCGGATTTCAGCAATGTAGAGAATGGATTGAAAATGCGAATCGCCTGAAAATTGGTTGGTGGATGACCTCCGCTTTAGAATCGAATGTGGGGCTTAATGCCATTACACAATTCACGGCAGAATTTAACAATCCACTTCCACAAGGACTTGGAACGGGGCAATTGTATCACAACAACATTGCTTCACCTTTAGAAATTAACGAAGGAAAAATTAGACATAACCCTCAAAATGCTTGGGATTTAGCACCTTTGCAGTTTTTGATTTAATTTATTCTGTAAGAAATTTTTAAAGATAAATTTGAGATTCAAGTCAGGACTTTGCAATTTTGTATCATTCTTAATTACAAAATTTAATTCAATGAATATTCAAGAACTTGATAAAGAGCTTCTTTCTTTGTTTGAAAAAAGAATTGCGTTAAGCCAAATGGGCTACGACCACCGTGATTATGACGATGTAGAAGAAGCACTTCACGATTTAGAAGACGATTTTAATGATAAATACGGTGATTATTTAGAAAATATTCTTCAAGTAATTCACAAAGAGTATTGCCCAGAATCTGATGTGTTGTTACCAACAGCTTATTTGGCACGCTCTTTCAAAGAAACCAGCGACGGCGGAATAGAAGTAGGTGCGGATGCTGGCGTAGAAGTAGAATTAGAAGAAAACCCAATTGCCAATGCAAGATTATTACTTTTACCAAGCCCTACTCGTGTAGTTTTAGTAGTGGGTAAAAAGAAAAAAATTGTATGGTCGGCAGATGCTGAGTAAGCCATACTTGTTGAGTCTGATAGCACTTAATTGAATGAGATTTTACAATTCATTTATTTGATTAAAAGAATATCCATGAGGTCTCTGCGAAAGGTTTTGCGGAGACCTTTCTGGTTTTAATATCATTATCGGCTTGGTTGATAAAATGAATTTCTTGAATTCAATAAATAATTAAATTGCGATATAAATACACAAGATTGAATGGAAAGTAAGTTTAGTGCCAATCTCAGAATTCTGAGAAAAAGAAATAAGTTGACTTTAGAAGCTTTAGGGAAAATCCTAAATGTGAGCAAGAGTGCTTTGTCTGATTATGAAAATGGTCATACTTTCCCTTCTTTGGATGTTTGTGAGGCGATTTGCCTTCATTTCGGTATCAACCTTGATAATTTACAAAACCTCGACTTTTCTGTTATTTCGGTAGAAGAATTAAAACAAAGTCAGGAAGAAAAAAAACTTGCTACAAACGATAATGATTTGAGTACTCCTATCAAGCAATTGGAGTTTCATAATAAATTACTTCATCAACAAGTAGAAGGTTTGGAAGTGCAACTACAATTATTGAAACAATTATTGGAAAGCAAAAGCTCTGAAATAAAATCTTTACAGATTCAGATTTTGTTGCTGGAAGAAAAACTAAGTACTAAAAAATAAAAAAGGTTTAGAGAAATCCTCTAAACCCAATTAATTCCTTTTCGTAATAGCCCTAAAGTTTTCGCTTCTTCTGAGTCTTTCTCGGCTTTATAATCATAAACCCACTGAGCCATCGGTGGCATCGACATCAGGATTGACTCCGTTCTACCGTTAGTTTCCAAGCCAAATTTTGTACCTCTGTCATGTACCAAATTAAATTCTACATAACGTCCACGACGAAGCATTTGGAATGTTTTCTCAGTCTCGGTAAAAGGCAAATCTTTATTCTTATTCATAAAATGAGTATAAATGGGGGCAAAAGCCTCTCCTACTGATTTTACAAAAGCGAATAAATCTTCTTTATTTCTGTTTTCATGGGGTTTTTGATAATCAAAAAATATTCCCCCAATACCACGAGTTTCATTACGATGTGTATTGAAGAAGTAATCATCAGCCCAAGTTTTGAATTTTGGATAATACGTTTCGTCGTGTTCATCACAAACTTTTTTGAGGTATTGATGAAACCAAACAGCATCTTCCTCTACTACATAATGCGGCGTAAGGTCTATACCTCCACCAAACCAATAAGTACCGTTCGACATCTGGAAGTAACGAACATTCATGTGAATAATGGGTACTTTAGGGCTATTAGGGTGAATAACGATAGAAACACCCGTAGCAAAAAAATCTACTTTTTCGGTAAGTCCCATCGAAGCCAGCATTTTTTCGTGAAGGTCGCCCCAAACAGCCGAAAACATTACACCGCCTTTTTCAATTACATTTCCACCTTGAATCACACGGCTTCTGCCACCGCCACCGCCTTCACGTTGCCAGTTATCTTCATGAAAAGTTGCCTTTCCATCTGCACTTTCTAAAGCTTTGCAAATATCATCTTGCAAACCTTGAAAGTAAGTAGAAATGTTTTCTTTAGTCATAATCATTTTTGGTAATTATTAAAACGTCAATCTCGTATGAGATTGACGTAAGTATTATCATTAATTGATACCAGAAGAATCTGGTTTGCTCTCAAAAGAAGGACGAACCGGTGCCAATGAATCCGAACCTACATAAGAACTATCATTACTTGTTGAATCTGTTGAAGGTACATACGCAGCAGTACAGTTAAACGGTTTGCTAATCCGTTTAGGGTCGAGCTTTTCAAACGGTACAGGATGGTAAGCCTCCAGCGTAGGGTCTTTGACAATTTTAGACATATATCGCCCAAACAGTGGCAAGGCAGTTTTCGAGCCTTCCCCATAAGCCCCACTTCGGAAGTGAATCGAACGGTCGTCGCCACCTACCCAAGTACCCGTTACTAAATTACTGGTTAGCCCCATATACCAGCCATCTGAATGGTTTGAAGTAGTACCAGTTTTTCCTGCAAAACGAGATTTGTAACGGTCTTTTCCATCAAATAAATCCTTGAACGACCATAAATTCTGTGATGTTCCTCCTTGTTCTTCTAAACCACCTTCAAGCATATATCGCATCAATAAAGCAGATTCTTTTCTAATTGCTTGATGACGTTCGGGTTCAAAAGTATGAATTGTTTTACCGTTTCTGTCACGAATTTCTACTACCAACATTGGCTGTGTGTACATTCCTTCATTCAAGAAACAGCCATAAGCTCCTACCATTTCAAATAAAGTAACGTCTTTTGAACCTAAACCAATTGAAGGCACAGCCGACAAAGGACTTTTGATTCCCATTTTTTTAGCATAATACACCACAGAGTCTGCACCAACATCAGCAGTAAGTTTGGCGGCACAAGAGTTAATCGAGCGAGCCATTGCACGTCGCAACGACATTCTTGCATACGAATATCGCCCATCGGCATTGTGCGGTCGCCAGATTTTTTTCTCACCTTTTTCTTCTACTTCTATCTCAAATGGTTCGTCGGTAATTTGTGTACAAGGCGACATATCTTTTGGTCCATCAATAGCCGTAGTATAAACAAAAGGCTTGAAAGTAGAACCCGGCTGACGACGCCCTTGATTAACATGGTCGTATTTGAAGTACTGGAAATCTAAACCACCTACCCAAGCTTTGATATGGCCTGTAAAAGGGTCCATACTCATCATACCCGCTTGCAAGAACTTTTTGTAATAAGCGATAGAGTCATAGGCACTCATGGTCATTTGTTCTTCACCAGAGCCATTTCTTGAATACACCCACATTTTACGTTTTACATTTTTCATGTAATACCAAATGGAGTCTTGGTTATTTTTATATTTAGCTGCTAATGCTTTATAATAGCTTGTTCTTTTGGCTACGGTATCAATGAATCCGGGAATTTCATTTCCTTTTTCGTCTGTCCAAGGATTTTTACCCGACCAGTGATTATCAAAAGTTTGTTGTAAAGAACGCATTCCTTCTTGTACAGAAGCTTCGGCATAAACCTGCATTCTTGAATCAATCGTTGTAATAATTTTCAAACCATCTCTGTACAAATCCAAATCTACATCGCTGGTATCAGCCCACTCACGAAGTGCCTTTGCCAAGGCTGTTTTGAAATAATTACTTGAACCATCATAAGGCGACTCTTCATTCACTTTTAGGGCAATCGGTAATTTTGATAATGAATCAAATTCAACCTTTCCTAAATATCCATACTTTACCATTTGCGAAAGTACCGTATTTCTTCTTTTTAAAGATTTCTCGTAATTTCTTCTTGGGTTATAAGTACTTGTAGCTTTTTGCATCCCTACCAACACAGCAGCTTCTTGCACATTCAGACTGTCTGGCGAAGTATTGAAATATGTTTTGGCGGCTACTTTAATACCAAAAGAATTACTTCCAAAATCCACTGTATTTAAGTACCAAAGAATGATTTCTTCTTTTGTATAATAACGCTCCAGTTTGATAGCCGTTAGCCACTCTTTTGTTTTGATGACAAATTTTCCTAAAACAGGTACATAACCAAAAAGACCTTTTTTAGAAATGCCTTGTTTTTTACGGGTTTTAAATAAATTTTTGGCTAATTGTTGCGTAATAGTACTTCCTCCACCACGTTCGCTTGCTCCTCTTAAAATACCAGCAACTACACCAAAAGTAGCTTTGAAATCAATACCAGAATGTTGATAAAAACGAGCATCCTCAGTAGCCACTAAAGCTTTAACTAAGTAAGGAGAAAGGTCTTTATAGTTTTTTACAGGGGTACGGTTTTCTTGGAAAAATTTTCCCATTAAAACACCATCTTCTGAATAGATTTCAGAAGATTGCGACAGCTTAGGATTTTGAAGTTCACCTACCGAAGGCATTTCGCCCGTCAGCCACAAAAAGTTAGTTTGAATACAGAATAAATAAAATACTCCTGCAAAAACTGTCCATGCAAAAGATTTCCAAAGAGTTTTAATAGGACGATAGTAGGCAGATTCTTTATCGAAGCTTTGGTCGATACTTTGTTTGACATTTGAAAGATAAGCCTTTAGGTTATCAAGACTTTTGTAAAAATTAGCTACTTTCTCTTCTCCTAATATCAATACCAACAATTTGTCGAGTAGAAGCCAAAGTTGGTGCATCGTCTTCACAAGAACAGAACGTAAGGTAATACTAAGATTTTGAATAAGTTGTTTTATCATATCCGTCATATACTTTTTTATCAAACTAAAATAGGTGACAATTTACGACAAAAGTTTTAGAATAAAGAGTATAAAAGGATAGAAAATTGCTCAGAATCCTCATTGAAGAGTAATTCTCTCTTGTTGGAAATAATCCTTCTACAAATCTTAACAATCATTTAACCCAAACAGATAATAAAATCATGTTTAGGAATGAATTTTCTAAAATACTAATCAGAAAATAAGAGGGAATTTTTCACAAATAGCCATTTAAACGAGCCAAAGAAGTATTTTCACAAAAACAAAGCCTATTTTTTTTGAAAATTATCTTACTGAAAATCAAGCATTGACAAAAAACTTTTAGAGATTTTTGATTTTTTTTTGCGAGAAAGTTGCAGAACAAGAATGAAAGTACTAATTTTGCATCATCAAAAACGAAGAGAGTTGGCAGAGTGGTCGATTGCGGCAGTCTTGAAAACTGTTGACTGTAACAGGTCCGGGGGTTCGAATCCCTCACTCTCTACAAAAACTAAAAGTCTTATCCTTAACAAATAAGACTTTTTTTGTTTATGTCCCTTCCTACAAACTAAGATTTATCCCCAAATTAATCCCGTTGTTTCTTAAATAAGTATTTACTTCTTGGTTTTTCACCCATGAATTAAAGGAATTTTGTGTAGTGCCTTCTACATGAAAACCCAAAGTTGGAGAGAACTGCCAACGTAAACCTACGCCTACCCTTACGCCAAATATAAAATCAGAGGCATTTTCAAGATGCTTACTTTCATAAGTGATTCTTCCCTTTAGTGCCACTTGAGATGAAGATGACAGTAATGAAAGTGCATCTGTACCAGCATACTGATACGTGATTTGTCGCTGAAAACTAAAATCTGCAATACTGTATATTTTTAAGTTTAAGTACTTGCTCTTTTTACTTTGTAAACTGACAACATCATGCTGGGTGCTAATAGCAAGATTTATCGTAGTCATTCGATGATTATCCAAAGCAATCATTTGTCGGGTACTATCTAATTGGTTTGGTTTTTTTGTTGGTAAACCTTCAAATTTTTCCACTGGAATATTTACCGTACCCAATGCCATCACAGTACTATAATAAGGTGTTGCATTTTTGATATTATAGGTAGCTGTCTGAATTCCTAAAGCACTACTCCATGCAGGTAAACTGACATAAGGTTCGCCAAGATTATAGCGGTTGTAGCCCAGACTAATTCCCATTCTTGATTTTTCAGAAATCTTCCATGCAATACTTGCCCTTAAACCTGTACTTGAGCTTTTATCAGGGTAAATAGCCGTTTTCGGAGAGTAATTGTCAGATTTATAAGTAACATCATTCGTCATCAAACCATAGTCAAAACTAATAATTGGATGCTTTAAACTAAATTTTGAGCCTTTCTTTTCAGATTCTTCTTCAAAAATTTCATCATTTAGCGTATCAATTGGTCGAACTTTATTAGTTAGTTTTTCTTTAAAAATAGCTGATAAATCTCTCAATATTAAATCTTTATGCTTTATTTCCTTGAGTTTTACATTACTACTTTTAGGTTCTTGTTCAAGTATTGCTGATGACGAATAAGCTTCATTACTGAGCTTTTCATCATTTATTGGTTTTATACCTTTTGGCTCAGTTGGTTTTGCTTTTGAAAAAGTCGGTACTTCAATACTTATCGGTTTTTGAGTTTCATTTAATGGATTTTGTTGGCTGATATTTTCTTTCTTTAATATTGACTGTGGCTTGTTTGAAATACTTGTGCTTGACACAATTTCAGCCTTCTGAGCAATATGATTTGCTTCTACAAAAGTCGATTTATTGATTCCCAAAAATATTAAAGCGGAAATCAGCAAAAATCCTGCGGTAAAAAAGAGGTACTTTATCATAGGTTTTATTTTTTTATTTTCTTTTTGAATTGTCTCAGCAGCAATATTTTCCCAAAGATTTGCGGGTGGAATAAAATCTTGATTTTCAAGCGACTTTTTAAAAAAGCTATCTAAAGTATGTTCTTCGTTATTTTCCATTGTCTTTATTTCGTTACTCCTGATAATTTTTTCTGTAAAATTCTTCTGGCATCTGCCAAATTCGACTTTGAAGTACCTTCGCCAATGCCTAATTGCTCGGCAATTTCTTTGTGTTTCAATCCTTCAAAAACATATAAATTGAACACTAATCTATAAGAAGGCGGTAGTTCTTGAATCATCAGTAAAATTTCTTGCTTACTCAGGTAGCCTACAATATCGTCTTCGCTTTCTATTTCGTAAACCTCGTCGTTGTCTTCAATCGTCTCAATTTTCCACTTTGCTTTACTTCTGAAATACTCTAAAGCGGTATTGACTACGATTTTTTTGACCCATCCTTCAAAAGAACCTTCGTGTCTAAAATTTTTGAGTTGATGATAAACTTTGATAAAACTTTCTTGTAAAATGTCCTTTGCTTGTTCTTTGTCAGCGGCATATCGCAAACAAACACCAAACATTTTTGGAGACATCGCTTGGTAAATCTTCTCGAAAACAAGAGGATTCCCTTTTTGAAATTGTTCAATATATGATGAAAGTTTATCAGGCATAATTTCAGTGTGCTGCATTGAGAACGGTTCACCGTAGCGATTCGGAGTTTTGGAATCAAAAAAATGTTTAAGTTTTTTTTGTAAAAATCCCCATTCTCGTAATAAAGCAAATATTTTGTTTTCTAAAGATAAGATGGAAATTTAAAGGAAATGGTGGGTTAGCTTAAAGAGAATTTTTCTGGACTTTAGGATTTGAGGACTTTAGGACTTGAAGACTTTAGAGCTTTGAGAATTAAGATTCTTGAGATATCTAAACATTTACTTAATCCCTGTGTTTTCTTTAATACAATTCATAAAGTCCAAAATCATAAAATCTTAAAGTCCCAAGGTCTTAAAGTCATCAAATCCCAAAATCAAAAATCCTAAAGTCTTAAAGTCCAAAATCCTAAAGTCCCCAAAAAATGAACCCCATAAAACCCACTCGCTCGTTTTCGAATGAATTAATGGACAGACTTCGACAAACTGGTGATGAAGTCGCCGATAATATCATTCTACAAGTATTTCAGCAAACTGAGATGGCTGGTCTTCGTGATTTTTTTAAGTGGCTCAATACCAACGAAACGGAGTACTCTTTGAGTTTTGTCAACGATTTTGTGAATCAAAAACCCGTATTACCTGCCCTTGCCAATTGGAAAAAGATGCAAAAAGGCATGGATTTTTTCAAAGAAAATCAGGAAAGAATCGGTATTATGTTGGCTTGTTTGGCTTTGCCTTATTGCTACGCTGGTGCTGACGGAGCAAAAGTATTAGCAAAATCACAAAGGATTCAGAATGATACTTTAAAACGTTTGGAGGAAACAGGCGAATTTATTTTTACGGTAATGCAAGAAAAAAACTGGCATAACGGCAAGGCTTTTCGTAAAATACTAAAAGTAAGACTAATGCACGCCGCCATTCGTTTTTTCTCAGAATTTCACGGTACTTGGAATACGGCTTGGGGAAAACCCGTAAACCAAGAAGATATGGCAGGCACAAACGGTGCGTTTTCGTACATTGTGATTCGTGGACTTAGAAAAACAGGAAAAACACCCAGCGAAAGTGAAGAAGAAGCCTACTTGCATCTTTGGAATATCATTAGCCACATTATGGGCGTTGAAGAAGTATTGATTCCACAGAATCTTAGAGAAGCTTTTACTTTGGATAAAGTAATTGCCAATCGTCAGTTTCGTCCTTCAGAAGAAGGGAAATTACTGACAAAATCACTCTTGCAAACGCTCGAAAGTTTTGTTCCAAATCCATTATTAAAATCATTTCCTGCCGCTCAAATGCGTTATTTGTTGGGCGACGAAATCGCAGATTTATTGGGAATTCCTTTTCAGAGTATCGAAAGTAAAATTATTCCTTTTATTCCTACACAAATATTATTCAAAGCACAGCCTTCTTGATTTTTACAGAAAGCTAAATGGAATAATATCTTGGTCTTATCGTGTCAATTCCCGTCAATGTAGTAATTTTGCAAATCTTTGAGAACAAATGGCTGATTGGTAAATACAAATCAGCATTTTTTGTCATTTTCAAAAACAGATAATTCCAAAATTATCTGAACCGCAACAGCAATAATTTACATAACAATAATGCTAAACGTATCGAATGTTTCACTCCGTTTTGGTAAACGGGTACTTTTTGAAGAAGTAAATATCAAATTTGTAGAAGGAAACTGCTATGGTCTCATCGGAGCAAACGGAGCAGGAAAATCTACTTTTTTAAAGATTTTATCAGGAGAAATCGAATCTCAGACTGGTTCAGTAAGCATGAATCCGGGCGAACGTATGTCGATTTTGAAACAGAACCACTTCGAGTACGAAGATGTGCCTGTTTTGCAAGCCGTGATTATGGGAAATAAGCGTCTTTATGATATTATGGTTGAAAAAGACGCCATTTACTTAAAAGAAGATTTCACAGAAGAAGATGGAAACCGTGCAGCCGACCTTGAAGCAGAATTTGCTGAAATGAATGGTTGGGAAGCTGAATCAGAGGCGGGGCAACTCCTTAGCGGTTTGGGCATTAAAGAAGATTTACATTATACTTTATTGAAAGACGTTTCGGGTTCTGAGAAAGTAAAGGTACTCTTGGCACAAGCGTTGTTTGGTTCGCCAGATATTTTGTTATTAGATGAGCCTACCAACAACTTAGACATCGAGTCTATTTTGTGGTTAGAAAACTTCTTGACAAACTTCAAAAATACAGTAATTGTAGTTTCTCACGACCGTCACTTCTTAGACAATATCTGTACCCACATTGCCGATTTAGATTTTGGTAAAATCCAATTGTATGGTGGTAACTATACTTTCTGGTACGAATCATCACAATTAGCAGCTCGCCAACGTGCTGACCAAAACAAGAAAACTGACGAAAAACGTAAAGAATTAGAAGAATTTATCCGTCGTTTCTCTGCCAACGTAGCCAAATCAAAACAAGCTACTTCTCGTCAGAAAATGTTGGATAAATTACAAGTGGAAGACATCAAGCCATCGTCAAGACGTTATCCATTTATCAACTTTAAGCCAGAACGTGAAGCAGGCGACCAATTACTTTCGGTAGAAGGCTTAACAGTAAAAAATCCAGAAGGTGGTTATTTATTCAAAGATGTGTCGTTTACTTTAACTAAAGGCGACAAATTAGCGGTACTTTCTCGTGATTCTTTGGCGATTACAGCTTTGTTCGACATACTTATGGGCGAAAGAACAGCCGATGCTGGTACTTTTAAATGGGGAGTAACCACTACGCAGTCTTATTTACCAAACGACAACGCCAAGTATTTTGAAAATAGTTCATTGAATTTGGTTGACTGGTTACGTCAGTATTCGGCTGAAAAAGATGAATCTTTCATTCGTGGTTTCTTGGGTAGAATGTTGTTTTCAGGCGATGAAGCTTTGAAAAAATGTACGGTTATTTCTGGGGGTGAAAAACAACGCTGTATGTTCTCAAGAATGATGCTTTCGGGAGCAAACGTAGCCATTTTTGACGAACCAACTAACCACTTAGACTTGGAGTCGATTACTGCTTTGAACAATGGAATGGTTGATTTTACAGGAACAATCCTATTTACTTGCCATGACCACCAACTTACGCAAACAGTAGCAAACAGAATCCTTGAAATTGGACCAAAAGGCTATTTAGACAAGTTGATGACGTTTGATGACTATATTTCGGATGCTAAAGTAAAAGAGCAGAAAGAGAAAATATATTAATTGATTTCGGATGTCGGTCTTCGGATTTCAGCAGCTACAAATCAGGAAATTTGGGGTTTGAATCCCTACGAGACCACAACATTTTTTTTGGTAATATGTAAAATACCTCACTTACTTGGGTTAGTGAGGTATTTTTACTTAATTTTTTATCCCTTCTGAATCAGTAAAAAAAAAGTCTATTTTTAAACTATTAAAAATCAGAAACTTACAAAAAAGTTTGAATTTTTCTACTTTTTTGTTTTGGATTAGAAAAATAACCTACTACCTTTGCAGTCCCAAACAACGGGAAACAAATTAAATAATACGGTTTCGTAGCTCAATTGGATAGAGCATCTGACTACGGATCAGAAGGTTTGGGGTTCGAATCCCTACGAGACCACAACAAAAAAGCCTTTTCGCATATTGCGTAAAGGCTTTTTTGTTTTCTGCTTTTTCGGTATATTGAACTTAAAATATATTCATAGCCCTGAAAGGGCAAAATACATCAACAATGGGTAACGCCCATTGAAATAAATCACATAACCCTGAAAGGGCGAAATACATCAACAATGGGTAACGCCCATTGAAAATAAATCACATAGCCCTGAAAGGGCAAAATACATCAACAATGGGTAACGCCCATTGAAATAAATGACATAGCCCCGAGAGGGCAAAATCTATCAACAATGGTTAACGCCCATTGAAATAAATCACATAGCCCCAAAAAGGCAAAATCTATCAACAATGGGTAACGCCCATTGAAATAAATCACATAGCCCCCAAAGGGCAAAATCTATCAACAATGGGTAACGCCCATTGAAAACGCATAACGTGAACCATCATCCATACACCGCAACCACAAAACACAGGGTGTTACCCTGTGCTAAGGGATTTCGCCCTTTCAGGGCTTGGGAGAGTATAGCAGTAGCACAAGGCGTTGCCATGTGTTGATAGATTATGCCCTTTCAGGGCTTGGAGGATTGAGATGCAGCGTATATTTTTGATTTGTAGTTTTAACCTTAAACGAATTATTATATATGGGACAATCACTTGTAAAAAACTATATACACATTGTATTTAGTACCAAATATCGTCAGCCACTTATACACCCGCCCTACGAAAATGAACTTCATCATTATTTAGGGGGTATCTGCAAAAAATTAGATTGTCAGCCCATCATTGTTGGAGGATATACTGACCATATTCATATACTTTGTATGCTATCCAAAAAAATAGCCTTAATGAAATTGGTAGAAGAGCTTAAATCTCACGCTTCAAAATGGATGAAAACCAAAGATGAATCGTTAAAAAATTTCTATTGGCAAAATGGCTATGGAGCGTTTTCGGTGAATCCAAGTCAAATAGACGTAGTTGTACAATATATCAAAAACCAACATGAACATCACCGCAAAAAGACCTTTCAAGACGAATACAGAGCATTTCTAAAAAAGTATAAAGTTGAATTTGATGAACGATATGTTTGGGAATAGCTGGTTATGGGTTAAAGAAAAAGCATTTAGTTTAGCCCTGCAAGGGCGTAAATATACCAACAATGGGTAATGCCCATCGAAAGAAGCCAACAAAAGCCCTGAAAGGGTGACATCCATCAACAATGGGCATCGCCCATTGAAAAACATGAACTATCATATTCATACAAACGTCTTCCATATCTCATAACCACACGCCACATCCACAGGGCTGTGGGATGCTAGATAGGCATCGCAGTGTGGCGGTAGCACAAGGCTCCGCCATGTGTTGATAGATTACGCCCTTTCAGGGCGGCGTTCCACTTGCTGATGGATGTCGCCCTGAAAGGGCGTAATCCATCAGCAAAGGCTAAAAGCATTTTTCATCACAGCAACAGCTTATTTCATAACATTTTTATATTTGCCTCTGAACGGTAATGTAGTTTTGATGAAAAAAACGATATGAACGCACACGAAAAATTCAGACCCTACGAATTTATTTTTATCCTCTTAGCCATCATCATCTATGTTGTTAGGCGACTTATTGGCATTGCCAATGATTTTGATTACGATATTGGTCAACGAGCTGAAATTGTTATTCCTCATGAAGTAATTTGGGCAGATTTAGCCAGTTACGACCAAATCATCAACAACATTTTTCCCACCATTGCCGCCGCAGTACTTTTTACTGCGGCTTGGGCAATTTTTCATTTCTTTGTTTTTCCAGCCATCAAGCAAAAAAGCTTTGATACAACTACTATCGTTCTTTGGGTTTCGGTGATAGTATTAGCACTTCTGGGTAGTTTCGTTTATGGATATTTTAAGCTTTATTGGCGATTCCGCTACGATGAACAATGGAATGAAATAGGTTTCATGGTCTATTCTTTATACAGAAAACTGCATGTACTTACCAACACCATTGCGGTATTAATACTCATCGCTTTTTATGAAGTAGTGGCTCAACTATGCTATTATTCTGCCGAATTGTATGAAAAACAGCAAGAAGCCAAACATAAAATCCTAAGCAATTTTATATGGATTGTATCGGTATTTGGCATTACTTTTTTCTCCCTTTTTGGCAAAGTAGCCAATCTTATTGTGGGTTTAAATGGCTTGATGGTGGGCATTTTTCAATTACTGTTGATTACGGCACTACATTTTTTTTTCTTTAAAATCGTTATCCCATATTTTGCAAAAATCAATTATTCTGTTCAAAAAGAGCTTGTTGTGCCTTTTTTGGGGCTTTTTACATATACTTTATTAAGCGTCATTTTGTATTTACTTTGGCATAAAATTGCCAGTCGAGGCTTTTTCTTTGGCTTTTTTATTTTACCTCATTTACTGGGTTTTGCAACAGCACTTGTTCGTTGGTTGTTTTTTGAAGAAAAGAAACAATTACTGAGCAAAGTATTCCAAAAATCAGCCGAACTGGATACTTTACGTTCGCAGATTAATCCTCATTTTTTGTTTAATGCCCTGAATACTTTGTATGCAGTGGCATTGAAAGAAGAAGCAGAAAAAACCTCTAATGGCATTCAGAAATTGGGCGATATGATGCGATTTATGCTACACGAAAACCATCAAGAGCGTATTCCTTTGAGCAAGGAAATAGCATATTTAGAAAATTTTATCGAAATTCAACAAATGCGTTTGGACGAATCGCATGAGATTGAGATTCGTGTAAATATCCAACAGCTCGACCATGAAATTTATATTGCACCGATGTTGTTGAATCCTTTTGTAGAAAATGCTTTTAAGCATGGCATTAGTTTTAGAAAACCCTCTTGGATTTATATTACGCTTACTTTTGATGCTCAAAAATTGTATTTTAAAGTACACAATTCGCTACATCCTAAAAATGAAAATGACACAGAAAAGCAATCGGGCATTGGCTTAGAGAATGTTCAAAAACGCTTGGAACTCATTTATCCACAAAGACATACCTTAGAAATTCAACAATCTGAACAAGATTATTTTGTATCATTGACCCTTTCTTTGGGGATTGGTCAGTAGATTAGTGATTAAAAGAAGAAAGACAAAAGATGAAAGACAAAAGATGAAAGATACAAGATGAAAGAGGGAAGAAAATTGGAAGAAGAGCGAAAGCACGTTTAGCAACTTCAAAAAATTCACCATTCATCACTCACAACTCACCACGTAAAATGATTGCCATAGCCATCGACGACGAGCCAAAGGCTTTAGAAGTCATACAATTTCATGCGACTAAAATTCCTTTTTTGACCTTAAAAGCCTCTTTTACGGATGCTTTTGAAGCCATTCCTTATTTGCAAAACAACAAAGTCGATTTAATCTTTTTGGACATCAAAATGCCCGATATTTCGGGTATCGACTTCGTGCATTGCTTACAGAAAGTACCCATGATTATCTTTACTACCGCCTATTCCGAATACGCCGTACAGGGTTTTGAATTGGATGCGATTGATTACTTATTGAAACCTTTTTCTTTGGCAAGATTTACCAAAGCCTGCAACAAAGCACTGGCAGCCAAAGAAAGCAAAGAAGGAAATGAACGAGATTTTATTTTTATCAAAACAGGTTATGAAGAAGAAAAAGTGTTTTTTGACGACATACTTTATATCGAAGCCGAAGGCAATTACCTCACTTTTTTCTTGAAAAATAAAAAGCTTCTAAGCCGACAAACGATGATAGAAGCCCTTCAAATTTTACCCGAAAAGTATTTTGTCAGAGTACATCGTTCGTACATTATTGCTTATCAAAAAGTAAGCAAAATCACTCGACAATCTGTTTTTATTCAAGCCACAGAAATTCCCATAGGAGCGTCCTACGAAGAAAGCCTGTCTTTGATTAAAGACAAATTGAAAACATAGTAAGTACCTCGACTTTCCAAGTCGAGTAAAAGAAATCTCAAATTTTCAGTTTAATCTTTAGCTTGCCAAGTAAAGCCGTTATACCGATAACGATAAAAGCGTAAGCTAAAGATTTGATTAATCCTACAAGTCCAGTAGTCAAAAAATCAGGCAAGGAAATTCCTGATAAATTCGCAATACTATAATACCAATACGGCACTAAGTAACAAGTAAGCGTACTTGTACCAGCGGTTTTGATACTACTAAACCAAGCGGATTTCCCTTTGACATCAACCAGAAAATAAATGATTGCAAAAAAGATAAGAGCGATACCGCTACAAAGTAAAACCCACGTTGGTGTAGATTGGATTTTAGAAATAATAAAGAAATGTCTGGCTACAAAACCTAACATAATCAGTACCGAACCCATCAAAATATAGCCTCCAACAAGCAAATACTGATTAGAAAGCGTTGAGTATTTTTCTAAAGTGATACTTACCAACATTCCTGCAAAGGCAAAAGCAAACAAAGCACCATTCGCTAAAATCCATTCAGAAGGGCCATTTTCCCAAATTTTTGTTAGGAAACCTGCGTGTCCAGCTATTGCTAAAAGGTTAAAAAGGAAAAAGCACAAGACCAATAAATAAGTTTTTCGATAAGCAAATAAGTAAATGAGGGCTGCGGTAAGGTAAGTCCATCCGATTAGCCCTAAAATTCCCCACCATTGGGTTGTCATTCCTACCAACTTATCATTTGGCCCAGCTTTAAAAATATAGGCTAAACCCAATAAAATCAGTACACCAACAGCTTGCAAGCCTGAAAATAGTTTACTTTTAAAAGCCTCTGCTTTTGGATACACATTCCAGATAAGAAAAAAGCCCATTACCATCAGTATTTGAAATACTTCGCTACTCATACCTGTTGCCTGAGCATTGATTTCTGGTACATTTACCGTAAAAATGCCCATAATTAACAAAGCAAGCGAACGAGTAACAATATGCTTGACCAACTGCAAAGGCGTATCTCCTTTTGCTATACGGTTTTTGATAGCAAAAGGAATAGCCATACCCACAATAAATAGAAAGCAAGGGAAAACAGTATCTGCCAAACCCAAAAAATCTTGATTCGCTTCGGCGTGTTCCAACCACAGAGGGATATTTTTCAAAGTCCAGAGGTCATTTACAAAAATCATCAAAAGCATTGTTAATGCTCTGAAAACATCCATTGATACAATACGCTTAATCTCTGTCATACCGAATAGCTACAAATTGAATTGATTAAAAAAGGTTTGTTTAAGTATTTTGACTTAATTTTTGCTTCAAAGCTACTGCTTGAAACGTTGCTCCAATAGCAAACAGCACAAAACATATTCCTACCAAAGTAGTAACAAGTGAGTCTTCGGGGCTACTGGCAACAGGTTTGTCAATCGGAAGTCGGGTTAGTGTTTCAGTAACGCCTGGTACTAAATGAAAAAAGAAGGTCATAGAGTACCCGATTTTTTCGATATACAACGAAAGCTTGCCAAAAGGCGAATTATTATTTTGTGCCAAATAAACCAACCCTAAAACCAGCAAAGTAATAATTCCCAATACATGAGGTTTTCCAAAACCTCCATGTTGGTAAATACCAAAGCCTGTCAAACAAGTTAGAATGGTTGTAATAACATAGATATTGCCAATGCTATTGCCCCAAGCAATTTCTTTTTGGCGAATGAGGGAAATTGCACCCGTTGCTACCGCCACCAAGCTAATGGCAGTATGAATGATTCCGAGAGAGGTAAGTCCAAACATAGTTTTAATTTTTAGCGTTTAAAAAAAAGATAAATAAGAACACAGAATAAAGTAATCATACAAAATTATCTTCAGTTTAAAGCATCTTAATCAATTATCATTCAGCACCTTAAACCATAACTCGACAAGTTCAGTTAGAGTAATTCATGAAAATATCAAAAATTATCGTAATACGTAAAGTCTTTACTTATCAAGCCTTTTTCGATAGTAAAAATCGTGCAAATGGGTAACTCAAAAGTAGATTTATCTGGAGCAGTACCTCTTGAGATAAATTCTACTACAATATGTTTTTCACCTGCTGGATAAATATTGGTGATGGAATCTCTAAGGTCTGGAAAAGCTTGGCTTAATTCGCTGTACTTTTTAATGGTTTGTTCACGAGTTTGTTTTACGATGCCTTTTCCAAGCGAAGGGTCTTTAAAATCAGCCGTTTCGGTGTACATATTTGCCATTTTCCCCCAATCATGCTGATTGAAATAAGCATAATATTGTCGAATGAAAGCTTCGTGAGTATTAGCAGTAGTACTTGGTTTTTCGGAAGCGTTGCAGGCAATACAAGCCCAAAGAGCCACAAGAAGAGTAAAGTTTTTCATAGCGTTTGGCAGGTTGATTTTTGTTTAATAAATATAAATTTAATTTAGTAATGAGCCAAATTAAATTTATGTTCTTAGCAATGAACTTTTTGAAATCAGCAATTGGACTTATAATAAAATCGGGTTTTATTTTTATCTAAAATCTGATAAATTACGCTAAAACATCAATAATTCGTTTAGCCGACAGCTTCAAATCATTTTTTTAATCAAATCAATCATTTATGGAAAACCCAATAAATTATAAAATGCAAGCGGCTACGGAAGCCTTGAGACACCTCAAAGGCAATGTGATAGGTTTGGGTGCTGGTACTTCTATTGCCTATTTGGTAAATCTCATTGCCGAAAATAGTTCTTTAGCGTCTGCCTTAACTTTTACTTCTTCCTCTTTCAAAACCACTAATTTATTGATTGAAAAAGGGCTTAACGTACAAACCACTGCGTATCTTTCTGAAATAGATGTCTATTTCGACGGTTGCGACCAATTCGACTCTCAACTTAATGCTTTAAAAAGTGGCGGTGGGATTCATACCAACGAAAAGATTTTGGCCACTATGGCAAAAGAATTTATTTTGATTGGCGACTATGAGAAGTATGTAAAACAATTTGATTTAAAATATCCTGTGGTGATAGAAATTCTTCCACAAGCATTAAAAACTGTTTCAGCCAAATTAACTCAGCAATTCCCCAATGCAGTATTGAGCTTACGAACTTCCAAAGAAAAAGATGGAGCAGTTGTTTCCGACAATGGTAATTACTTATTAGATGTGTATTATAAAGCAGTGCCAGACTGGGCAAATGTGAACAGCAGTATTCAAATGATGACTGGAGTAGTAGAGCATTCACTCTTTTATGGATTAGCCACCAAAGCCATTATTGCTGGAAATGAAGGCATTAACATCATTGAAAAATAATATTTTGTATTTAAAATCAAAAGCTCTCAGCCTATTCATTGATAGACTGAGAGCTTTTGATTTAGAAAGGAGTTCGTCCGCCTCCACCTTGTGGGCCACCTGCTGGCGGTCCATCATTTGTTCTACCATTACTTTTTTCTACACTTTTGGCAAGGTCTTCACGCTTTTTTAGGTATTTTTCAAACTGTTTCGGGGCAAGTACCAAACTCATTTCCTTATCTTTCTGAACCATCAAAGCATCCATTTTTTCCTTGATTTGCTTCATATCTTTTTCCGTAGGACGAGTTCCTTTTTTCATACTTTTATCCAACAAATCCACCTGAGCGAAAGCGTATTTAGTAGAAATATCCGTTACTCGTTCGGTTTGGTCGGGCTTTAATTTCAGCTTTTTCTTCATCCATTTTACTTCTTGTTCAACCATTTTTTCAGGGTCTGGTGGCTCTGGAGTCGCTCTTCCTTCCATATTTGGGGGCATATCTCCCCTACCCGGACCACCACCTCCACCAAACTGAGCCAATGAAGTAAACGAAAGCATCGCCGCCACCACTACGGCAACAGCACACAAATATTTTCTCAACTTTTTCATATAAATGTTTAATTATTTTAAAACATCCCAACGGCTGTTGTCTGAAAATATGCTCTTAAATACTACCTGTGAGGCTTTTTTGTAGAAGTTTCGTAGAAATATGTATATAAATTACAGTTATTTTTTCAACTAAATCTCTGTAAGAAAAGCTAAAATTGAAACTTTTATCAAGAAGTTTTATGATACTTTTTAAACAAAAGTAAAGAGAGAATTGCCGTTAGCATGATCACACCTAACACTACCATCACCGAGCTTGCACTCTTAAAAATGCCTCCAACAAAACTACAAATAAGCGATTCTATAAAGAAAATCACTCCTGTATAAATCCACCAAGTATTGTAGGTTGGTAGCTCTTCAATTGTTACTTCCATCTTGAAATTATCAGGAAAGAAAAGACTTTTCCATTTAGGAAAATCCCACAACAACAAGCCCAAAGAAGCAAACAGTAAAAGAAAAGTGATGTAAACTGTGCCTTGAAAGTGTAGGGAAAAAGTAATGAGAAATATATTGGTAATAATACCCAAGAAAATAAGATTACCGATAGTAGCAAAGCGTTGAGTCATCAATAAAAACGCCGCAAGAACTTGCATCAAGCCCAAAAACTGCCAATAAATACCTGTTTGATAAAGTGCTTCAAAGAAGAATCCGATAGGATTTGAAGTAGCAATAGAAGTAAAGCGATTGCCCATTAATTTCGTCAAGCCAGAAGGCACAAAGGCAAAGCCAATTAAATACCGCATCCAGATTACAAAAAAAGAAAGGTATTGGTTGCGTCGTACAGCAAGATAAAGTTTGAATAAAGTATCCATAAAGTTCAAGGATGGTCAAATTGATTTTTTCAAAAGTAGTTGAAATAAGACAGCCTTGAAATTGATTTGTTATGTGCGGTTGAGGATTTGGTTTGATAATGAATTTTACCGCCAAAGATTGCGTTTGTCACAACAAAATGGAATTATCCGAACACACAAAAAACAGAAGTAAATGATATTATTAAAGACCTTTATGTTTTTGAGTTTTAGGGTCAGTATTCCAATATTGGTGTCTATTAAATATCCCTTTGCCATTCGTTACGGAGGTCTTGAATCTCTTTGTTATTTTGGTCTTTTTTTTTGGCTTAATAGCTTTGACAAATTTCAAAATTTGTCAAAGCTATTTATTCCTCACTCCGCATTCCAAACTCAAAACTCAAAATCAATGTGCTTCTAACCAATTCAAACCAACGCCCATGCCTGTTTCCATTTTTACGGGGAAAGGGATTGCATTTACCATCAATTCGTTTACTTTGGTTTTCATCAATTCTAATTCTGATTTATGTACATCAAAAACTAATTCGTCATGCACGGTAAGAATGATACGAGATTGAAGTTTTTCTTGTTTGATAAAATCATTTACTTTAATCATCGCTACCTTAATCATATCCGCCGCCGAACCTTGAATCGGGGCGTTTACGGCATTACGTTCGGCAAAACCACGTTCTACCATATTGTTTGAATTGATGTCACGCAAGTAACGTCTTCTTCCCAAAATGGTTTCTACATAACCTTTGTCACGGGCTTCAATTACGGCGGTGTCCATGTAGCGTTTGATGGCAGGAAATTCTCGCCAATAACTATCAATAATTTCTTTCGCTTCCGTTCTTGAAATAGCAATTTGCTGTGCCAAACCAAAAGCCGAAACGCCATAAATAATCCCAAAATTGACCGTTTTCGCTTTTCTACGCATATCAGAAGTTACTTCGTCCAAACTTACATTAAATACTTTTGCAGCAGTAGTAGCGTGAATGTCTCTTCCTTGATTGAAGGCTTCAATCATAGATTCATCTTTGGCAACAGCCGCCATGATACGCAATTCAATTTGCGAATAATCGGCTGAAAGAATCAAGAAATCATCGTTTTTAGGAATGAATGCCTTTCTGATTTCTCGTCCACGGGCAGTACGAATCGGAATATTTTGTAAGTTAGGATTGGTACTTGATAAACGACCAGTAGCCGTAACTGCCTGATTGAAAGAAGTATGTACTCTACCCGTTCTTGGCGAAATCATCAAAGGCAAAGCATCTACATAGGTTGATTTCAATTTTTGTAATTCTCTAAAATCCAGAATCTTACGAGCAATTTCATGTTCAGATTCTAATTTAGACAATACTTCTTCGCCCGTCATGTATTGACCCGTCTTAGTCTTTTTGGCTTTAGGGTCAAGCTTCAATTTATCGAATAAAATTTCACCTAATTGCTTTGGCGAACCAATGTTGAATTCTTGTCCAGCCAATTCAAAAACTTTGGTTTGTACTTCCAACATATCTTTTTCCAAGGTCTTCGACATATCTTTCAAGAAATCAATATCAAGCCTTACGCCTTCCATTTCAATATCAGAAAGTACTTGTGTCAAAGGCATTTCCACTTCTTCCAATAACTTCACCGCACTTGGATTTTGTGCTAAAATGGGATGTAATTTACTTTTCAATTGTAAAGTAATGTCGGCATCTTCGGCAGCGTATTCTTTGATTTTTTCAAATTCCACATCACGCATATTGCCTTGCTTCGCTCCTTTTTTACCGATTAATTCATCAATCGACACTGGTGTATAATTCAAGAAATCCTCAGCCAAAATATCCATTCCATGACGTTTTTCTGGCTCGATGATATAATGTGCCAACATCGTATCATAAGTTTTGCCTTTTACTTCTACGCCATATTGAGCAAGCACCATTAAATCATACTTGATATTTTGAGCGATTTTAGTAATTTTTTCATTAGCAAAAATCGGCTTAAATTCATCTACAATCGCTTGGGTTTCTTCACGATTGGCAGGAGTTGGCACATAATAAGCTTCGCCCGCACGATACGCAAAAGATAAACCTACCAAATCTGCTTCGACGGCATCAACGCTGGTCGTTTCCGTATCGAAACAAATTTCATCTTGCAAACTCAAAAAATGAATCAAAGACTGACGCAATTCTGGCGTATCAATCAAATGATATTGGTGAACGGTAGTATCAATCGTAGCTTTTGGATTACTTTCAGCAGGCGTATCAGTTTCATCAAAAAGCTCTAATTTCTTTTCTTCAACAATACTTCCGAACAAATCAAACTGACCCGACGACGCTTTTGCTTTGCCAGCCGCAGTCGCTTTTTTAGCTTCTGGAATGGCAGTAGGTTGTTCTACAACAGCTTCTTCACCCAGTAATCTACGACGCAAAGTTCTGAATTCTAATTCATCCAAAAGCGGAGAAAGTAATTCTTTGTTTACTTCAACAACTTTTAAATCTTCCTCATCGAAAGTAACAGGTACTTCACAGTGAATAGTCGCTAATTCTTTCGACAATAAACCTTGTTGAGCAAAATTTCTAACGTTTTCTTGCTGCTTGCCTTTTAGTTTATCAACGTTGGCAATCAGATTTTCTAAAGAACCATACTCTTGAATCAATTTTTGGGCAGTCTTCTCCCCTATGCCCGGAATACCCGGAATATTATCGGCAGAGTCGCCCATCAAACCCAAAGTATCCACCACTTGCGAAACATCTTGGATTCCCCAGCGTTCACAGATTTCTTTCACGCCCAAAATCTCAACGCCTTTTCCCATAAAAGCAGGCTTGTACATAAAAATTCGTTCCTCCACGAGCTGACCGTAATCTTTATCGGGTGTCATCATATAAATTTCCATGTCCTCATGTTCACGAGCGGCACGTTTGGCAATTGTTCCGATAACGTCATCCGCCTCGTAGCCTTCCATGATTAACATCGGAATATTCATGGCAGTACAAAGACGCTTGATATATGGAATGGCAATCGTAATATCTTCTGGTTGAGCCTGACGTTGAGCCTTGTAGGCCTCAAACTGGATATGTCTAAACGTCGGAGTTGGCGTATCAAAAGCCACGCCAAGATGCGTAGGTTTTTCTTTAGTAAGCACCTCCAACAAAGTATTCGTAAAGCCAAATACCGCACTGGTATTCAAACCCTTAGAAGTAATACGAGGAGTTTTTTGGAAAGCAAAATGTGCTCGATAAATCAATGCCATTGCATCGAGAAGAAATAGTTTTTTCATCTAATTGTAACGAAGAGTATATGCCTAAAAAGACAAGATTTCCTCAAAAATACCAAAATCTATTGGTTCTGTTTCACGAAGATTGAAAAGATGGTTAATATTGTGTAAATAAATGAAAAGAAGATGTTACGAAAAGTAAGAATACAGAACTTCAAGAGCCTCAAAGATGTGACGCTCGAACTCCAAAAAGTAAACCTCCTGATTGGTCCAAACAATTCAGGGAAGAGTAATTTTTTGAAGGGGTTGGAGTTTTTCACTAAAAAGGATAAGTCAGGATACAACCCTGGTCTAATTTTCAAAAAAAATTTAGATAATATTTTAAGCCTTGCATTTTATGTAGAAAATGATGAAAAAAAAAAATTGATAAAATATGAAGGTTTAGCAGGAGAATTTGGGTTATTCGAATCAGAAGAAATAAATAAAAATCTCCTTGATAGCAATTTAGAAGAAACTCTAATTAAAAACGTAAATGATCTAATTCCTTCAAATATTGAGGAACTTAAAATATATAAACCAAATCCTACCATTTTCATTAAACCTCTACCTCTTGCTTCAAATGATGACTTAAATGATGATTGTTCAAATTTGATTACTTTTCTATACACTCTTAGTACAAACAATAAAAAAGCTTATAGAAAATTAGAAGAAGATTTTGCTAAATGTGTTGGAGACTTAATTGAAATAAGTACTCCTCCAGTCAATACTGAAGCAGGAGGTAAATTAAGTCTAAAGTTCTTTGATAAAGATGGAGAAGGTTACTGGGCTGACGAAGTATCAGAGGGCGTTTTATACTTTCTGGCTTTACTCTGTATCATCCATCAACCCAATCCACCAAAGTTATTACTACTGGAAGAACCAGAAAAGGGGATTCATCCACGAAGAATCCGAGAAGTAATTGATTTTATTTTTCAATTAGTGGAGGAAAAGGATATTCAAGTAATTATGACTACTCATAGCGAAAGAGTATTGGATGAATTTGAAGATATTCCAGAATCTGTATTTGTTTTTGATAAAGATGAAGAAGGTGCTACACAAGTAAAAAATCTACTAAAAGATATTATTGAACCTTCAAATATTAAAATGGAATCGCTGGGTTTACCCAGAATAAAATTCACTGAGTCTTTAGGTTCACACTGGGTAACTGGATTTATTGGCGGCGTACCAAAATGAAGATAACTATACTGAAATATGGCTATTTCGGTGAGGACGAAGCTCATCGGATTTTCTTGCACAACTATCTTGAGCAATTATTAATCTATTCTGGAAATTCAGAAAAAATGCTTTTTGAATTCGACGAGGTTTTCACCTACAAATATCGTGGAAGAAATAAAACAGAAGTTGATAACATTTTTCCACAAGCAGTACAAGAAGGCTTCGTTGATTATCAACAAGACTTTTTTGTTGTTGGTAGAGATTTAGACACTTTCACATCGAATGAATTTAAAGATAAAATCACGACAATGAAAAGCCAATTACAGCATGATTTTATCAATAAAACAATGTTGATGATACCTGTACAGTGTATTGAGCATTGGCTTTGGTATTTGAAGATTAACCTTGAAAATCCTTTATCAACTAAAAATGAAGATTTAGAGTCAAAGCCCAATAAAGAAGCAAAACTGGCAGTGTATGGAAATATCAAAGCATCCAATAAAGTTTCCATTCCAATTGTTGAAACTTTGACAAATACTTTTGACATAGCTTATCTTGAAAGTCGTTCAGAAAGCTTTAGAAATTTCCACAACCAAGTAAAATCATTCATAGATAATCTATAACACACAAAAACGGCTATTCTCATCACTGAAAATAGCCGTTTTTTTACTTTGCCTCAATACTCGTCTTTCAACATTTTTACAAACTCATCTTCATAAGCTTTTAGGGCTTTTAATAATGATTGTAATTCTTTGTAATCCGACGAGCCTTTTTTGGCATTGTAAAGTTTGTCTGCTCGTTCCGAGGCTTTTTCGTATTCAGCTTCGTTTTTAATCTTAATCATTGCTTTGTTAATATAAATTACTAAAAATTTTCTTCCCAAATTTCACACAAATGTATAATAGTTTCGGTAGCTTTTTCCATGTCTTGTACTGATACCCATTCGTGTTTTCCGTGAAATGCGTGTTCTCCTGCAAAGATATTCGGACAAGGCAAACCCATAAATGACAGCCTCGAACCGTCCGTTCCTCCTCTGATACTCATTTGTTTAGCATTTATACCGCTTCTTTCGATTGCCTCAAAAGCATAAGCCGTTACTTGTGGCGTTTTGTCCAATACTTCTTTCATATTGCGGTACTGCTCAAACACTTCAAAAATAGCAATAGAATTTGGATAATTTATCAATACTTTATCCATTATTTCTTTCAAAACGGCTTCGTGTTGGTGTAATTTTTCTTCTGAAAAATCACGAATAATAAATTCAACCGTTGCGTTTTCTACCATTCCCGATATTCCGACTGGATGAATAAATCCTTCTTTGCCTTCGGTTGTTTCTGGCGAAAGTGTTTCTTTGGGAAGATTTGCCACAATTTCTGCTGCAATTTTCAAAGCACTTTCCATTCTACCTTTTGCAAAACCGGGGTGCTGGCTTACTCCTTGAATCGAAATTTTTACGCCATCTGCCGAAAAAGTTTCATCTTCTAATGAACCCAAAGTTTCGCCATCAATCGTATAACCAAAATCTGCTCCTAATTTTTCTAAATCTACCGCTGCTGTTCCTCTGCCAATTTCTTCGTCTGGAGTAAAGAGTATCTTGATAGTACCGTGCTTTATTTCAGGATTATTGACTAAATGATAAGCCGCATCCATAATTTCAGCAACGCCAGCTTTGTTATCCGCCCCCAACAGAGTAGTTCCACTTGCCGTAATGATGTCGTTGCCAAATTGATGTGCCAAATCTGGATGTTCTGATAATTTAATGATTTGGCTGTGGTCATCTGGCAAAACAATATCTTGTCCTTGATAGTTTTTATGAATAATCGGCTTCACGCCAGCTCCCGAACAGTCGGGAGAAGTATCTACATGAGAACAAAAACAGATAACAGGAACAGTCTTTTCGGTATTACTCGGAATGGTCGCATATACATAACCGAATTCATCTAAATGTGCATCCGTGATGCCCATTGCTTGTAATTCTTCCACCAAAAGTCTGCTCAAATCTTTTTGTTTTTTAGTAGAAGGTTGCGAAGTAGATGCTGCATCCGACTGCGTATCTATTTGCACATAACGCAAGAAACGCTCAGTAGAGGTATTTTTATAATTGATTAACATTAATTTTATGTTTAAATCTGTCTGGAAAATATCCTGTAAAATATTAGCAAAGGTAACAAAGGTTTAAATTTTCGTGACTATCTTGCGTGAACAATCTCTAAAGAATATAAGGTTCTCTTTTAAAAATAGAACTTTTTCAACAACTATCTAAATTTTGCAAAGAAAAGTCAACGAAAGCATTAGAAAGAGGATTTTTCATTTAATTTCGTATCAACAAAATAAAAACATATTTTTTCAAGATAAAGCCCAATAAAATATAGGTCATGTCAGAATTTGCAGAACTCTCGTTAGGTGACAAAAAGTATAAGTTTCCTGTAATTACAGGAAGTGAAGATGAAAAAGCAATTGATATTGCCAAACTCCGTGATGAAACAGGTCATATCACCATTGATTCTGGCTACAAAAATACCGGAGCTACTAAAAGTGCTATCACGTTTTTGGACGGTGAATTAGGGATTCTTCGTTACAGAGGTTACTCAATCGAAGAATTAGCTGAAAAAGCTACTTTCTTGGAAGTTGCTTACCTTCTAATTTATGGTGAATTGCCAACCACCGAACAATACGCTGCCTTTGAGAACGATATTAAAATGCACACTATCGTCAACGAAGATATGCGTAAAATTTTTGAAGGCTTCCCAGTAAATGCACACCCAATGGGCGTACTTTCTGCAATGGTTTGTGCAATGTCGGCTTTCTATACAGGCGACAAAGCGGGTGCTGATGAATTAAACATCATTCGTTTGATGGCTAAAATGCCTTCTATGGCTACTTGGTCTTACAAAAAATCACAAGGACATCCAGTAAACTATCCAAACAACTCTTTGGATTATTGTTCAAACTTCTTGAACATGATGTTTGCTTTGCCAGTTGCTCCTTATCAAGTAAATCCAGTGGTTGCGGCTGCTTTGAACAAATTATTGATTCTTCATGCAGACCACGAGCAAAACTGTTCTACTTCAACAGTTCGTTTGGTAGGTTCTTCTCATGCAAGTCTTTATGCTTCAATTTCAGCAGGTATCAACGCACTTTCTGGGCCATTACATGGTGGTGCAAACCAAGAAGTAATTGAAATGCTTGAAGCTATCAAAGCCGACGGCGGTGATACTGCTAAGTATATCGCTATGGCGAAAGATAAAAATTCTGGCTTCCGTTTGATGGGCTTCGGACACCGTGTTTACAAAAACTTCGACCCAAGAGCAAGAATTATCAAAAAAGCAGCTGACGACGTATTAGCAGCTTTGGGTATCAACGACCCAGTATTGAAAATTGCTTCTGAATTAGAAGCGGCTGCCTTGAGTGATGAGTACTTCGTAGCTCGTAAATTATATCCAAACGTTGACTTCTACTCAGGTATCATTTACCGTGCTTTGGGTATTCCAACAGATATGTTTACTGTAATGTTTGCGATTGGTCGTTTACCGGGTTGGATTGCACAATGGAAAGAAATGAAAGCTAACAAAGAACCTATCGGTCGCCCACGCCAAGTATATGTTGGTGCTACTGAACGTGCTTATGTTAATATTGCAGATAGAAAATAATTTTTCTTGATAGATATATAAAAGAGGTGTTTTGCGATAAGTGAAACGCCTCTTTTGGTTTTAGATTGGTTAAGTACTTTGTCTCCCTCCCTGCAAGATTTCACAACCAGTTCAAGTATTAAACAAAGCGTCACTTAGACTTCAGTAAGGACATTATTAGTTTTTAAACTAAACCCGCACACTCCTACAAAATCAAGCTATTTATTCAAATTATTACTAAATTGAATGATTGAATAAATTTTCTTTCTTTTTCATTAACATTACTTCATCACATGAAAAAAATCTTATCTATTTTTCTGCTCTTTGCCAATTTGTCTTTTGCCCAAAATGCTAAAGAAAAAGTATTGGTTACGGACATGACTAAAATCAAGCAAGTCGGCAATGTCTCTATTTCCCCTGATGGTACAAAAGCTATTTATGCTTTAAGAAGCAACGAAAGTAACGAAACCGACAAATTGGATTTCGACTATCGCTCGCATTTGTGGCTTACTGATTTTCAGACTGTTAAACAATTGACTCGTGGTACTGAAAACGTTGGTACAGCTACTTGGTCGGCAGATAGTAAACAAATTGCCTTTAGTAGAAACGTAAAAGGCAAGTCGCAAATCTTTATTATGCCTTTGGATGGCGGCGAGGCTTTTCAATTAACAGATTTTAAATACAGTACGGGTAGCCCGTCTTGGTCGCCTGATGGCTCTAAGATTTTGTTTTCTATCAATGTTTCTTTTTCAGATTTATTGAAAGATTCTTTATTGAATCCTGCTAAAAAACTGCCTTCTTGGTCTTTTGAAAAAGCTGGTTTTAGCAATAATAACTTTTTGAAACCTGATAAAAAAGTAAAGGCGAATCCCAACGGAAGTATCGAAGAAATCAGGGCTTATCTTGACAAAGATGTAGAAGACAAAAAGGCTAAAGTAATCAACCGTCTGAATTTTCAAGGAGAAGCTACTACCGAACCAGAAATTCGTTTCAACATTCTTTTCGTAATTGATGCCAAAGAAGGAGCAAAACCTACACAAATCAGCAGAGGTTTTTGGTCATTGAACGGAGCAAATTGGTCGGCCGATGGTAAAAAGATTTATGCCACAATGGGCTTGGATAGTTTAGTACATCCCGATAGAGAGCAAAATTCTGCCA
Source organism: Arcicella rigui (assembly GCF_034929435.1). Taxonomy (NCBI): domain Bacteria; kingdom Pseudomonadati; phylum Bacteroidota; class Cytophagia; order Cytophagales; family Flectobacillaceae; genus Arcicella; species Arcicella rigui. Next base: position 61,206 of record NZ_JAYFUM010000019.1, on the reverse strand, counting down.
TCGTGAGTTTGAACGCTGATGGTACTGGTTTGAAAATGGTTTTGGGCGAAAAGGGCATTTCATATAACAATCCTACGCCTTCGCCAGATGGTAAATTATTGGTACTGACTACATCAAAAACGGAATGGTTAGGTTCAAACCAAATTGTTTTAGCCAATGCCGACGGCACAAATAAAACGTTTATCAATTTTGACAGGTCTGCCAATAGCTTTGAATGGTCGGAAGATGGCAAATTTGTGTATTTTCTTGCGAATTCAAATGGTGGAGTACCTTTGTATCGCCTTGATGTACAGAGTAAAAAAGTAGAAAAACTCACAGATTTTGATTCGGGTATTAGCAGTTTTGACCTTTCAAAAGAAAGAATTGTTTTTGCTAAAACAGAAGTAAAAAATCCTTCTGAACTCTATTATTCGGATTTATTAGTGAAAAATTCAGTAAAACTAAGTTCACATAATGATACTTGGTTGGCGAATAAAGCTCTTAGTTTTCCAGAGAAAAAAACCTTAAAAAACTCGAAAGGACAAACAATAGAGTACTGGATTATGAAACCTACCAATTTTGAAGCTGGTAAAAAATATCCATTATTATTAAATATGCACGGTGGGCCAACAGCCATGTGGGGGCCGGGCGAAAGTTCGATGTGGCATGAATTTCAGTACTTCTGTTCGCAAGGTTATGGAATTGTTTATGCTAATCCAAGAGGTTCGGGCGGTTATGGCAAGGATTTCCAAATAGCAAATTATCAAGATTGGGGAACAGGACCAGCCGAAGATGTTTTAGCAGCAGCAAGCGAAGCCGCCAAAGCCAGTTGGGTTGATACTTCACGACAAGTAATTACAGGAGGTTCGTATGCGGGCTATTTAACGGCTTGGATTATTTCGCATGACCACCGTTTTAAGGCAGCTTTTGCTCAAAGAGGCGTTTATGAACTTTCAACTTTTATGGGCGAAGGAAACGCTTGGCGACTCACGCCAAACTATTTTGGCGGTTATCCGTGGGAAGCAAAAATAAAACCTATTTTAGAACGTGAATCACCTTATACTTATGTGGATAAAATCAAAACGCCTTTTTTGATAAAACATGGTGAAAACGATTTGCGTACAGGCGTAATTCAGTCTGAAATGATGTATAAATCTCTGAAAATTATGGGGAAAGAAGTGGAATATGTAAGAATTCCGGGAGCAACACACGAACTTTCGAGAACAGGAAATGTACGCCAGAGAATTGACAGAATGCTAAGAATTTATGAGTTTTTTGAGCGGTACATTGGGAAATAAGTCGTGATTAGTTTCCAATACATCTAATAGTCAACTATTTATATAAACCAAAAGCATTAATAAATGTGCTAAAGTATCGCTTAAAGATTTTCAAAAAATAAAGTTTAAAATTAAAAAAGCCGCTTAAAATTAAATTTAAGCGGCTTTTTTAGTGGAGACGGAGAGATTCGAACTCTCGTCCAGACAAGGAACTCGATAGCTTTCTACACGTTTAGTCTTGATTGGATTTTCGAGATAGGCAGGGTTCAAGCCGGACCTTAAACTATCCTTATCCTCTTTGTACTAAATGTTAGCTTAGAGAAATCACTACATTCGACTCTGCGTTTCGACACCCCGAATCCCAGCGGCAGAGTTTAGCCGAGCGAGGTGTGGCGAATAGCTCCAACTCCGTTGATAACTATCCAAAACGAAATCCCTTAAGGATTAAGCTGCCATGGCATACTGAGTATTGCCGATTGTTGTTCGGACTAATTTTTAACAGGAGATTAGACCAACTCCTGACGTGCTTACCACCGACCTGCACAAGCTGTCAATACCGGTCGCCCCCATTTTTTTAAGAACATCAAATGAAATCAAAACGTTTCATTCTTTGGGACTGCGAAGATAATACAAATTTTGTTGATTCCTCTAAAATTCTAATGTATTATCAGTTCTGTATCAATGATAATTTCTTCTGGAATGATTTCACTCTCTTCATTAGACTCAAGAATTTTCAACAATAAAGTAGCCGCTTGCTCGCCCATTTTGTAGGCAAATTGCTCGACAGAGGCTATCGGAGGATTATCTAAATAAGCAGTAATGGGTAAATTAGCGAAACTCACAAAGTGAATGTCAGTATTGGGAATTACACCATTTTGCCTACAACTCTGCATCGCAAATAAGGCTACGTAGTCATTGAAACAAAGAATTGCTTGAGGTTTCTCAGGTAACAATAATAGCTCCTCCATTTTTTTAGAAGTACTATCTTTCGTCAAATCTGTTGATTTTATATACTGCTGAACAATCGGTAAATTCAAAGATTTTAGGGCTTTCCAGTAACCTTCCAAACGCTCATTTGAAATCTCTAAATTAGAAGGACCATTCAAAATCGCAATTCGTGAAAATCCTTTTTTAGCTAAAAAAATGGTTGCTTCAAAAGCCGCTTCTAAAATATTACCCCGTACTTTGTTTACGGCTACATCTTTCGGAACTCTATCGAAAAAAACCAATGGAATTCCATGATTTTCTAATTCTTTGAAAGGATAATACTGCGTCGTTTCGGCTGATATTGAAGCAATTACTCCATCTACACGACTACTAATAAATGATTTAATCGCTCTGTTTTCTCGCTCTAATTTATCTTTCGATTGACTAATAACAACATTGTAACCTTTAGCACTAATGACATCTTCAATTCCTGTAATTGCCTGAGAAAAAAACTCTTCTTGTAAATATGGGAAAACAACACCAACAGTATTCGTTTTGTTTTTCTTCAATAAAATCGCCGCTGGATTAGGTACATAATTGAGTCGTTTGGCGACTTCAAAAACCCGCTCTTTGGTTTTAAGACCAATCCGTGGATGATTCTGCAATGCTCTCGAAACCGTAGAAATAGCAATTCCTAATTCTTGAGCAATATGTTTGATGGTTACCTGACTCTTCTGCATACATCTTTAAGGTTGGATATGGTAAAATTAAGAAGTTTATTGAATTTTGTGCAAAATTTGCGCAAATGTTTGTAATCAATTCTAAGGCTATTTTTTGTACGTTTTTTTACGTTTTTTCAATAACACCTAAAAAAATATAAGTGACAACTTTACTAAAAATACTTTCTTTGAATTAAATTTTAATTTACCTCCAGAAATGTATCCCAAAAACATCATTGATCAATTTGAAGAATTATATTTGATAACGCCCTCTTTAACAGTACGTAGCCCCGGTAGAATCAACCTTATTGGCGAACACACCGATTACAACGATGGCTTTGTTTTGCCAGCCGCTATCAATAAAGCTATTTATTTTGCTATCGCTCCTCGTGAAGACAATAACTGTAATATTTATGCTTTTGATTTGAAAAGTAGCACTATTTTTAATATTTCGACGATTCAGAAATCCGATAAAAGTTGGGCTAATTATTTGATTGGCGTTGTGGACGAACTACAAAAAGCTGGACAAAAAGTAAAAGGTTTTGACTTGGTTTTCGGAGGTGATATTCCTTTGGGTGCTGGCGTTTCTTCATCTGCTGCCGTAGAAACAGGTTTAGCTTTTGCCTTAAATCAACTCTTTGATTTGGGTTTAGAAACCATGCAAATGGTGAAAATCGGTAAAGCTGCTGAAAATAATTTCGTTGGCGTAAACTGCGGTATTATGGATCAGTTTGCTTCTATGTTTGGTAAAAAAGATGCTGTTATTCGCTTGGATTGCAGAAGTTTAGCTTATCAGCACTTCCCATTGTCTTTGCCAAATCATACTGTAATTCTTTGTAATTCAGGTGTAAAACACTCTTTGGGAGATTCTGAGTACAATACTCGTAGATTAGAATGTGAAGAAGGTTTGAGAATCTTGGGAGAAATTTATCCTAATGTAAAAAGTTTCAGAGATTTAACTTTAACAATGGTGGAAGAAGCCAAAACGAGCCTTTCTGAAAATGTCTATAAACGTTGTGTGTATGTAGTGGGCGAAATCGACAGAGTAATTGTAGCTTGCGAAGCACTTGAGCAAAACGATTTGGCAACTTTCGGTAAAAAAATGTACGAAACTCACGACGGACTTCAACATAATTATGCGGTTTCTTGTGAAGAATTAGACTTTTTGGTTGACCAAACACGTGAAGACGACGCCGTAATTGGTTCAAGAATGATGGGTGGAGGTTTTGGTGGTTGTTCAATCAACATTGTTGAAAAAAGTAAAGCAGAAGCTTTTCTAAATAGAATCAAAAAAGCTTATCAAGAAAAATATCATAAAGAATTAGTGACTTACGAAGTAGCCTTAACAAACGGAACGGAAATAGTTTAATTTTAGCAATGAGTCTTGAGCTATGAGCTTTTAGAGAGTTGAAAAACTCAAAGCTTATAGCTTATAGCTTATAGCTTACAGCCAAAAACAATGAATCCAATTTTTGAAGAACATCCTCACAGAAGATATAACCCACTGACAGACAGCTGGGTATTAGTTTCGCCACATCGTGCAAAACGTCCGTGGCAAGGACAAGTAGAAAAAGTAGCTGGCGACGACCGCCCTGCTTATGATGAAACTTGTTATTTATGTCCGACCAATACAAGGATGAACGGCGAAGTAAATCCTGACTACCAAGACGTTTATATTTTCAATAACGATTTTGCAGCCTTGTTGGAAGATACGCCTGCTCACAGCTTTGAAGAAGACGAACTTTTCAAGGCAGAAACAGAAAGAGGTTTGGGTAGAGTAATCTGTTTTTCGCCTCGCCACGATTTGACCGTTCCAGAAATGGAAGAAGTAGCAATCAGAAAAGTAGTGGACGCTTGGATTGATGAGTATTTGACGCTCGGAGGAAAAGATTTTATCAATTACGTTCAGATTTTCGAGAACAAAGGGTTTGTAATGGGTTGCTCGAATCCGCATCCACATGGGCAAATTTGGGCATCATCATCAGTGCCAGACGAACCAATGAAAAAACAAATAGCTCAATTGAAGTATTGGCAAAAAAATCAACGATCTTTATTGGCTGACTATATCGAAAAAGAATTAATCAAGCAAGAAAGAGTTTTGTTTGAAAATGAGCATTTTGTAGCCTTAGTACCATACTGGGCAGTTTGGCCATTTGAAACGATGATTGTTCCGAAGCGAAAAATGGCAAGAATTTCGGACATGACCGATGCAGAAAAAGACGCTTTTGCGAATGCCTATAAAAGATTGACTGTTCGTTATGACAACCTTTTTGAAACTTCTTTCCCCTACTCTGCTGGCGTTCACCAAGCTCCAACCGATGGCGAAGCACATGACGAATGGCATTGGCATTTTGTGTTTTATCCGCCATTGTTACGCTCGGCAACTGTTAAGAAATTTATGGTAGGTTACGAAATGTTAGCCAATCCACAAAGAGACATCACGGCTGAAAAAAGTGCAGCAGTACTGCGAGCCTTGTCAGAAATACATTATAAAACAAAGTAACAAAAAAGCTGTTCCGAATGAAAATTTAGAACAGCTTTTTTGTTTATTAAATAATTCACGATTTGCGATTTGCAAATCGTGAATTATTGTATCTTTGTCTTTGAGAACATAGAAAAATTCGTATGAAAAAACATAATGGAATGCGTCCACAGGATATAGTCATCATCTTGGACTTAATATCAATGAAATTGTCTGATAATGAAGAAGTTTCTTCTGCTGAACACCCTAACGTTTCGATTCAAAATAAAAATATTGCATACAGTTTAAAAATGAGCGAAGCAGAGGTTTCTGAATCGTTACGAAGGTCTGAGTACGCAGGACTAATTGCCGATATAAAAACTAAAAAAATTAATCAAAAAGCATTCTTGGCATTTCTATTAAATGGTCTAAAGTATGTTTTTCCTACACATCCAGGAGCATTGGTGAGAGGAGTACCTACTGCACATTCTGCATTACCCCTATCAAAAAGTATTATCTCTAATGAATTATACGTCTGGGAAAATCCAGCAGGAGAAGTAAGAGGGCAATCTATTGTACCATTATATCATACTATTCCAGCTATTGTAGAGAATAACAAAAAACTCTATGAACTCTTAGCCTTAGTTGATGCCATCAGAACAGGAACAGCCAGAGTAGTAAATATTGCTTCACAGGAATTAGAAAAACGAATTTTATCAGCATGAAAAATAGTTTTCACAACATTGTAAGAATAAAAGTATTAGCTGAAGCATTTAGCCATTTGACGAATAAAATCGTCTTTGTAGGAGGTGCTGTTGTTGAACTTTATTGTGACGACCCTGCAAGAGCAGAAGTACGACCTACAAATGATGTAGATGTTGTAGTAGAACTTCATAACAAAGGTTCTTATGCTGTTTTAGAAGAAAACCTACGGAAAATGGGATTTCAAAATGATGTGTTTTCTGGAGTTATTTGTCGCTATATCTATCACGACATTGTTGTTGATATTATGCCTGATGATGAGAATATATTAGGATTCACGAATATTTGGTACAAAGAAGGATTACAAAACAGTTTAACTTACCATTTAGACGATGAACTAAATATTCAAATTTTTCCTCTTGACTTATTTCTTGCTTCAAAATTTGAAGCTTTAGTATCAAACAGGCATGGTGATGACTATCGCTTAAATAGTGATTTTGAAGACATTATATATATTTTTGACAACCGTTTAAAAATCAAAGAGGAAATTATAAACTTAGAAAATAATGTAAAACTATTTATTCAAAAGTCAATTTCAACACTTTTAGAGCGTCCTTACTTAGAAGAAGAAATTTCATCAAATTTAGAAGTATCAAGTTCAAAAGTCAGAACAGCCAGAATTTTATCCATTTGGAAATCTATAATTCGTTGAAAAATACAGAAAATTTGTTCATTTATTTTCCAAAATCAGTCTATTTCCTTAAATTCACTCTATTGCAAAAACTAACACATTAATCACTTAATGAAAATATTATGGATTTACACGTTCGAGTAAAAGACAGTGAAGCGGCATTTTTAAAAGAATTACTTGCCAAATTTGATTTCGTAAGTGTCAAAGAAATTCAAGATACTGAGGTTTTGGAAAGTTTAGATAGCAGTATCAAACAAATGAAAGACATGAAAAAAGGGAAAGTAACAAAGCCTTATTATTTGTAGTTTTAATTGGCTTCTTGATATTTCAAATCATCAATTAATGAAAATCATTTCTGTTTTTTTAAGCTTAATTATTTTTGTCTTATTTTGTAAATGCCAACTTTACAAAAAAGAAAAGCAAAACGTTTTGGAAGCAGAACACATTTCTCCCTATAATGAAGTAAATACTACCATGAAGTTTTATGGTGATAGTACCTATACTTTCAATCTATTTCAAAAAAGTACATACTATGAAAAAAATGAAAAGTATTCTGGAAAATATTTGCTTGAAAATGATACAATAAAATTTATTGACAGAGGCTTCCAGTACCTAAGATGCCGTGTTGCAGTTATTAATAACGGATTCGTTGAATTTATTGGAGGAAGTGCTCCATTAAAACTAAAAATTACTGAAAGAAGTATAAAAGATGAGTACGCTATTAATAGCCTTGATAGTAGTTATGCTTTTTTCACATATCATCCTAACTATTATGACTTCTTTTCAGAAAAAGTAAAGCCGTACTCGCTGAAAAAGAATGATATTTTGGCAATAAATGATTTATTAGAGTTGTGTATTTCTGAAAATAATAACAGAATTACCCACCATGTAAATAGTTACACTAAGCAATGTGTAGCGGTTACTAACGCTAATAATGAAATAGAAGTCATCGTTTACTGCAACTGCAAAGACAACTCTAAAGGGTATCACTTTCAAATAATTTCCGTTCAAGATGGCGGTGACTGTCATTTTAGCGTGAAACTTAATCTAACCAAAAGAAAATATAGTCAATTATATATAAATGGAAGTGCTTAATACTTCTTGTGAAGTATGCAGAATCTTTTTTGCAAATCATATCTCACACTCAAAAAGTTAAGTTTATTTTCCAATAATACTTACAGCTCAATGAAAACTACTATTTCAGACATGATTTAGTAGCTTTTTTGTTTTAACTTTGCCTCCCTTAATCATTTCTCGGTTTATGAGATGATTTTTATTTTCTTTCGATTAATACTTTCCTGCGGAATACGATGAAAAAACAGACAAAAGCTATCAGAATACAAGCAGAACGTTCACAAAATCGTGAGCATTCTGTACCATTATATCTTACTTCAAGTTTTACTTTTGAAGATGCTGAACAAGGACGTGCCATTTTTGCCGACGAAATAGAAGGAAACATATATTCTCGCTACATGAATCCTAACGTGGATGAGTTTGTAGAGAAAATGTGTATGCTTGAAAATACCGAAGATGGTATCGCTTTTGCTTCGGGTATGGCTGCCAATTTTGCAGCAATGGCTGGTTTACTAAAATCTGGTGACCATGTGGTGGCTTCAAAAGCCCTTTTTGGTTCTTGTATTCAGATTTTGAGTAAAATTCTTCCAAAATGGGGAATCTCAACTACTTATGTTGACGGTCACGACCTTGCAGCTTGGGAGTCGGCAATTCAAGAAAATACTAAATTCTTGTTTTGTGAAAGTCCTTCAAACCCGGGTTTAGATTTAATTGACCTCGAAGCGATTTGCCAATTAAAAGCAAAACATAATTTAATTTTGGCAGTAGACAACTGTTTTGCTACGCCAATTATTCAAACACCAGCAGACTGGGGGGCAGATTTAGTAATTCACTCAGCTACAAAATACATCGACGGGCAAGGAAGAGTATTGGGCGGAGTAGTTTGTGGTAGAGAAAGTTTGATTAATGAAATTCGTTTCTTTGCACGTCATACAGGGCCATCGATGTCGCCATTTAATGCTTGGGTTTTATCAAAAAGCTTAGAGACAATTCATTTACGCATGGAAAAACACTGCGAAAATGCTTTTAAATTAGCACAAGCTTTAGACAAAAATCCTGCTTTAAACGCTGTAAAATATCCATTCTTGACTTCGCATCCTCAGTTTGAGTTAGCAAAAAAACAAATGAAAATGGGTGGTGCAATTTTGACTTTCGATGTAAAAGGTGGTTTTGAAGTAGTAAACGAAATGTCGAAACACTTAAAAATTGCTTCTATTTCTCCAAACTTAGGCGATACCAGAACAATTATTACTCACCCAGCCTCTACAACGCACTCTAAACTTACCGTTGAACAAAGAGCTGAAGTCGGTATTACTGATGGTTTAGTGAGAGTAGCCGTTGGTTTGGAAGCCATTGAAGATTTAATAGAAGATTTTGAGCAAGCTTTACAAAAAGCTACAATCGCTACTTTGGTAGGATAAATTTTACATGATTTGAAAATTTGAAAATAAGTTAATTTGAAAATGATAAAAAGGACTTTCTAAGTGAATGTTCTAAGTACTGATATTTTCAAATTACCCAATTTTCAAATTTTCAAATTCAAACATTATATTCAAAAATGTATATAGCCTTACTGATTTGTTTGGGTTTAGTATTAGCCAATGTTGTCGTTGGTGTGTATGCAGAACGAAAAGTGTCAGCTTTTATGCAAGACCGCTTGGGGCCTATGGAAGTAGGGAAATACGGGCTGTTACAAGTAATTGCGGATTTAGTTAAATTACTCCAAAAAGAAGACATCGTTCCCGCTTTAGCCAACAAACGCCTTTTTTTAATGGCTCCTTGTGTCATTTTTGTAGCTATTTTTGCTGGCTTTGCTGTTTTACCTTTAGGACCAAGCGAATATCTTCAAGGCTCACAAACGGATGTTGGTTTATTTTACCTTTTGGCTGTTGTTTCTATTGATATTATTGGTATTCTGATGGCTGGCTGGGCTTCTAATAACAAGTATTCTTTGTTTGGGGCGATGCGTTCGGTAGCTCAGATTGTTTCTTATGAAGTACCGCTTGGACTAACGGTTATTTGTGTGGCGATGATTTCACAAAGCCTTAATTTACAAGAAATTAGTTTACAACAGGGCATTTACACAGAAGAAACTAATTATCTTTTTGGCTTAAAATTTTTAGCTATTGATGTTTCAAAAATAGGTGGTTTCCTTACTTGGAATATCGTTCGTGTACCTTTTTTCTTTCCTATTTATATCATTTTCTTTATTGCCACTTTGGCAGAATCCAATAGAGCTCCTTTCGATTTGCCCGAGGCTGAATCTGAATTAGTCGGTGGTTTCCATACCGAATACTCAGGTATGCGTTGGGCTTTAGTATTTTTATCGGAATACGGAATGATGCTTTTGGTAAGCATTTTAGGAGCTATCCTTTTCTTGGGTGGCTGGAATACGCCTTTTCCTAATATCGGTTTCTTGAAATTAGCGGATTGGACTTCTGGTGAGCCTAATACTTGGTCAGGGGCAATTTGGGGATTTTTCTGGTTGATTGCTAAAGCTTATACTGGCATTTTTATTCAAATGTGGATTCGCTGGACTTTCCCTCGTTTGCGTGTTGACCAATTGATGTATCTTACTTGGAAAGTACTTACGCCTTTTGCCATTCTGGGGATTTTTCTTTCAGCTATTTGGCGATTGTTAATGTAGATTTTGAGACTTGAGGACTGAAAGAAGAAAGATAAAAGACACAAGAAAAAAATACATAAAAATTAAGAGGCAATACAAAAGTTTTTTGAGCTTATCTTTTATCAATCTCATTGCTCAATGCTAACAGCTCATTGCTAAAACAAATCTTTAGGATTTGAGAAACAAGACGCAAGACAAAAGATTATTTTTATAAAAAAACATCAAGCTCAAAGCTCACGACTCACTGCTAAAAAAATGTCTTCACTCATCGTTATTCTTGGTCCAACTGCCAGTGGAAAGACTCATCTGGCAGTGCAACTGGCTCATCAGATTGATGGTGAAATCATCAGTGCTGATTCCAGACAAGTATATCGTGGAATGGATATTGGCACAGGAAAAGATTTAGACGAATATGTAATTGAAGGAAAAAAAATCCAGTATCATCTTATCGACATTATTGAGGCTGGTGAAAGCTATCATATTTATCAATTTCAACAAGATTTCCAGAAAGCTTATACTGATATTCTTCAAAGAGGAAAAACACCTATTTTATGCGGAGGTTCGGGCATGTACTTAGATGCCGTTTTGAAAGGTTATGAATTCACCGCCGTTCCAGTCAATGAATCTTTAAGAGAAACTTTGCTTGAAAAATCAATGGAAGAACTCCTCGACATTTTTGAAGCAAACAAAAATATGTATGCAGAAAAATCAGATACTTCTACCAAAAAGAGACTTATAAGAGCCATAGAAATTAATCTTTTTTTGAACCAAAATCCTGACTTCAAAATTACTTCACAGCCCATCACCAACGCTACTATTTTTGGATTAAACCCACCTACGGAAATTCGCCGAGAACGTATAACAAAACGCTTAATTGCACGTTTAGAAAATGGCATGATTTTGGAGGTTGAAGCATTGCTGAACAAAGGAATTTCGCCCGATAAACTCATATTCTACGGTTTAGAATACAAGTTTATCACACAGTATCTTATGGGAGAAATTTCATACCAAATAATGTTCGAAAAGCTCAATGTTGCCATTCATCAGTTTGCTAAAAGACAGATGACTTTCTTCCGAAAAATGGAAAACGACGGCTTGAAAATCAATTGGTTAGACTCAAATGTACCGTTTAATAAATTTATGAGTGATTTTAACATAATTTAATGCTGAAAAAATCTAAATTTATTTAATTTTAATCCAAGATTCTGAATCCTACGTACACTTTTTTACGTATTTATAATATCAACTAAAACCTTTTTTAACAAGCAATATATTCTACTATGGCCTTAGTAATTTTAACCTTAGTACTTTTAGGTATGGGAGTGTACCTATCGTTCAAAGTAAGCAACTCTAAAGATGATAAGTTTCCTGCTAAATATTAGTCATCTGTCTCAATCGTTTCCAGAATGTTCATTAGCTCATCGAAGTTTCCAAATCCCGGTCTGATTTCATCATTTCCTTTTAGAGCAAATCCTTTCAGTTGGGTTTGTTCTAAAAGGTCATTAACGTTAGCTTCTTTCACGCCAAAACCTAATAAAATTGGGTATTGAAACGACCAAGCATCTATTTGGCTTTGAGTAGCTTCATCTATTTCTTCAGATACCTCCGAATTCTCCAACAAAAAGTACTCGACCACTCCTTTTGTAGTTTGAAACAAAGCTGGAAGATTAGCCGTAGCAAAATCTACTTTTAGAATAATCGGTAAACCAATTCTTTGAATTTCAGCTAAATTCTCCCAAGCACTTACTTGTAAATAATCTGGTTGGAAATTTTCTGTCAACTCAATGATTTTTGATACATCACTTGAATCCGTCTCCCCTACTACTTGAATGCCTGCCAACCAGCCACGCATTTCTTTGTACTTTTCAAAGTCGAGTTCATCCATCGAAAAACCCAACAATTCTACTCCCATTCCTGCACAGTAGCGTGCGTCTGAGAGGTTATTTAAATTTGATACTTTTACAGTTGTTTTAAGCATAATGTTATAGCTGTCAGCTCTGAGCTATCAGCCTTGAGCTTTTATTTGATAAATTGGAATCGCTAAAGAATAGATTTTACTATTTGATTTTAGGCAATACCAAATGAGTACTTCTATAATTGATTGGTTAAATGACATATTAGAAAAAATACTAATCACTAATTCCAATCACCAATAACTTGATGCAAAACTACCAAGCTTTCTATCCAGAACCAAAAAATCAGAAATGATGTTGAATATTATTGTAAATTTGTAACATTATTCGGTTAATGGTTATCAGTATATCTGTTAATATGATAGTTATTGGTTAGCCGATACACCGATAACGGATATACAGATAACGAATAACATTTTTTATTTTTAAACGTCAGGCCTTGAACCTGAGCAGTACAATGAGCAAACACGGAAGAATTTTAGTCGCCATGAGTGGCGGTATCGACAGTTCGGTAGCAGCAGTAATGTTACACGAAGAAGGTTATGAAGTCGTTGGAATGACGATGAAAACTTGGGATTATGCCTCTTCGGGCGGAACAAAAAAAGAAACAGGCTGCTGTTCTTTAGACTCCATCAACGATGCCCGAAACGTTGCCGTTTCTTTGGGCTTTCCACATTATATTTTAGATATTAGAAACGAATTCGGTGATGCCGTAATTGATTACTTCACGGGCGAATACATCGAAGGACGCACGCCAAACCCTTGTGTAATGTGCAATACGCACATCAAATGGGACGCACTTTTGCGTAGAGCGGACAAATTAGATTGTGAATTTATCGCCACTGGACATTACGCCAATATCCGTGAAGAAAACGGCAGACATATCATTTCAAAAGGTGCTGATACTTGGAAAGACCAAAGCTATGTACTTTGGGGTGTTTCACAAGAAAGTTTGGCTCGTACTAAATTGCCTTTAGGACATTTGACAAAAGCCACAATCAGAGAAATGGCAACGGAAAGAGGTTTTATGGACTTGGTGAATAAATCTGAAAGCTATGAAATCTGTTTCGTGCCTGACAACGATTACAGAGGTTTTATCAAAAGAAGAGTAGAAGGCTTGGAAGAAAGAGTAAAAGGCGGAAACTTCTTAGATACCGACGGGAAAATTCTTGGCAAACACGAAGGCTATCCATTTTATACCATCGGACAAAGAAAAGGCTTAGGCATCGCTTTGGGCTATCCAGCTTTTGTGACTGAAATCAGAAAAGAAACCAATGAAGTAATATTGGGTCGTGATAAAGATTTAGAAAGAGACGGCATGGTGGTTGGTCAATTGAATTTATCAAAATACGCTTCTATTGATAATCCGATTGAAACCATTACAAAAGTACGTTACAAAGATGCCGGAACGCCAGCTACTATTTGGCAAGAAGGCAATAAAATAAAAGCTCATTTCCACGAACAAGTTTCTGGAATCGCACCCGGACAAGCAGCGGTTTTCTATGAAGGAAATGATGTAGTTGGCGGTGGTTGGATTATGAAATCCTTCAAACAAGACGCTACTTCTGGTATTTTTATGGCAGAAGTAGATAGATAGTAATTATGAATTATGAGTTCAGATATTGGATTTATAAAAGCTTATTTGAAGTATTTTATAAATCTAATATCTGAAACATTAAATCCAAAATAGCCCTCAAATTTTAATTATATACATTATCATTTCACTCTACACTCAAACTTGAGAAAAGTTAAAACAAACTTGTTTGATAACTAAAATTCCCAGAATGTTTGGCTTCGTGTTCTAAAAGCCATTTTTTCCGCCAAAGGTCTCCGCCATAACCTACCAAAGAACCATTTTTGCCGATTACTCTATGGCAAGGCACAACAATCGTGAATTTATTTGAACCATTGGTTGTTCCAACTGCCCGAATAGCTTTTTCATTGCCAATTCTTCTTGAAAGTTCTAAGTACGAAATCGTTTTTCCGTAAGGAATCGTTTCTAATTTTCCCCAAACTGATTTCTGGAAATCTGTTCCTTCATGTTGAAAGGCAAGCTCAAAGTTTTTACGCTTTCCTTCAAAATACTCCTGCATTTGTAACTCACATTGGTCAATAATAGAAGGAACATAAGCAGTTGCCTCTTTTCTGGGACTTGGCTTTTTCTGTGTTTCAACAAACAAAATTGAGGTTAAATAATTTTCAGTAGCTGACACTTCAATTACCCCCAAAGGCGAATCAATATATTTAGTAAAAATTTCGAGGTTCATTTCTTTCACGATTAGCAAGTTTTGGTTTTTGGCTAAGAAAACTATTGAGTATTTTGCAAGAAAAAAACATGACTCAGATACTTCTCCCCACTCCTTCACAGTTTTCATTTCAGGAATGTTTGTGGTTTTTAGACAGAAACTATGACGATTGTTTGCACGAAGTTCGGGAAAATTCTGTCTTAAAACTGCTTTCATTCAATGAAAAAACAAGCTTGATTGAAATTAAACAAGTTGAAAACTACTTACACATAGAAGTACTTCTGGGAGAATCTGATAAAGAAAAAATCTGTCAATTTGTAACAGAATGGTTTGATTTAGAAAGAGATTTAATGCCATTTTATCACTTATTGGCACAAGATGATGATTTAAAATACATGGTTTCGGACTATCAAGGTTTACGATTATTGGGTATTCCAGATTTGTTTGAAGCCCTCTGCTGGTCAATCATCGGACAGCAAATTAATCTTAGCTTTGCGTATAAACTCAAACGTAGATTGACTGAAAATTATGGCACAAAAGTAAGTTATCAAAATCAAGATTATTTTCTTTTTCCGAAGCCCGAAATTTTAGCAACACTCACCGTAGAAGAACTAAAAAATATACAATTTTCGACCAGAAAAGCTGAATATTTAATAGAAATTGCTCGGAATTTTTCAGAAGGAATTCTTTCAAAATCCATGTTGGAAGAACTCTCAACGCAAGAAGCCATCCAAAAATTAATCAACATCAGAGGTATTGGCGAGTGGACGGCAAACTACGCCTTGATGAAATCATTAAAACGCTTAGAATGTGTTACTTACGGAGACGTTGGTTTGTACAACGCCTTACATTCTCTGAAAAAATTTCCTAAAAAACCATTACGAAAAGATTTAGAAAGCTTTTTTTCTGGATTCAAAAACTGGGAAGCTTATACTGTTTTTTATCTCTGGCGAAGTTTAGCAACGAAGAATCCAGCGATTCCATAAATCTGAGCATAAAAAAACGTAACTTTGTCAATTCAAAAACTGTCAATCTGACAGAAAAAACAAATGGCAAAACTTTTGAGCGTATTAAAGCATTATAAAAATAAAGCGAAAAGTATATTGAAAATGGAAAATAAAGAAGAATTACAGACAGAAGAACAAGTGTTGAACCAAGAAACTGACAATGTTTCTGAAAATATAGAGGCAGTAATTGAAGAAACCGTAGAAATTTCTGAGACTGAAAAACTTCAAGGAGAAATCGCAGAGTTGAAAGATAAATATTTACGCCTATATTCTGATTTTGATAATTTCCGTAAACGCACTGCGAAAGAGAAATTGGAAATGATTCAAACAGCATCAGAAAAAGTGATTGTTGATATTATTCCTGTGATTGACGATATAGAAAGAGCTACTGCTAATGCTCAAGAGGGTGAAATCTCAGAAGGTATTAAGTTGATTTTCAATAAATTGACAAACACTTTGGCAGGAAAAGGCTTAAAAGCAATGGATGCTAAAGGAGCAGTATTCAACCCAGATGTACACGAAGCTATTACGCAATTCCCTGCACCAACCGAAGACGACAAAGGAAAGGTGTTTGATGTAGTAGAAAAAGGCTACTATTTGAACGAAAAAGTAATTCGCTTTGCGAAAGTAGTTGTAGCAAACTAATTTAAGTATGAATTATGAGTGGTTCACTGCTAAGGTTTAAAATAATTACTCATTATATTTTATCCTAAAAAACATCACTTATTTATTAAGATTATACTTACTAAAATAAAGTAATTATTGATAGAAAATTGGTTCTACTTGATTACTTAATTTATTGTTCAGAAAAAATGGCAAAAAGAGATTATTACGAAGTATTAGAGATTTCTAAGTCAGCTTCGGAAGATGAAATAAAGAAGGCATATCGCAAAATGGCGATAAAGTATCACCCAGATAAAAATCCGGGAGATAAAGCTGCCGAGGAAAAATTCAAAGAGGCGGCTGAAGCTTATGAAGTATTATCGAATGCTCAGAAAAAAGCTCAATACGATAGATTCGGTCATGCCGGAATGAGTGGTGCTGCTGGCGGTGGTGGTTTCAATGGCGGAGGCATGAATATGGACGACATTTTCAGTCAGTTCGGAGATATTTTTGGCGATAATAACCCATTTGGTAGTTTCTTCAACGGCGGTCAACAACAAGGACGTAGAGCCAGAAAAGGCTCTGATTTGAGAATCAAACTTAAATTGGACCTTGAAGAAGTAGCCAACGGTGTAGAGAAGAAAATCAAAGTAAAACGCCACGTTACTTGTAAACCTTGTAGCGGAACTGGTGCAAAAAATGGCACGGAATTACAGTCGTGTCAGACTTGCGGTGGTTCAGGACAAGTACGCAGAGTACAGCAAACCATGCTTGGACAAATGGTAACAACTTCAACTTGCCCTACGTGTAATGGAGAAGGTAAGATGATTAAAACCCGTTGTGAAGTATGTTTTGGCGAAGGTAGAGTTTTAGAAGAAGAAGTGATTCCAATCAAAATTCCTGCTGGTGTAGCCGAAGGTATGCAATTATCAATGACAGGTAAAGGAAACGTTCCTCCTCGTGGTGGCGTTGCTGGTGATTTATTGATTGTGATTGAAGAAGAACCTAATGAAGTATTGCACCGTGATGGCACAAATGTCATTTACGATTTGTACCTCAACTTTGCAGACGCAGCTTTAGGAACTTCGGTAGAAGTACCAACTATTGGAGGAAAAGCACGCATTACGATTGAAGCAGGAACTCAAGCAGGAAAAATTCTTCGCTTAAAAGGAAAAGGTATCAAAGAATTAAACGGTTATGGTGTAGGTGACGAATTGATTCACGTAAATATTTGGACACCAAAAAGTCTTAGTCGTGAAGAAACTGAGCTTTTAGAGAAATTTAGAAACTCGCCCAACTTCCAACCAAAACCTACTAAAAGCGATAAAAATTTCTTTGAGAAAATGAAAGATTTCTTTAATTAGACTTTCGGACTTGAAGACCAAAGAGGCAAGATTTGAAAACCTTTTATTCTTTGAGATTTACATCAAAAATTATAGATTTTTTTAATTAAAAACTCCCTTATTCATGGTTGAATAAGGGAGTTTTTTTTATGTGGTTTTTAACATAAAGTTAGGTTTGAAAGCTAAAAGTATTACTTCTTTCAAATGAAAAATTAGAAGCTTTAAAAAGCTAAGTTTTACATCTAACGTAAAAAAGAAAAAACTAAACAAAAAACACCTTATGTTATTTTTTCCTCTATTTAAAGTATTTATTCATCAATAAACAAGTGAGAATACCGTTAAATAAATTTTTGAATAAATATTTTTAACAATTTTTAGGATAATAAAATTATTGTATAATTTTATTCGAAACTTTGAAATATTACCTATTTCACCTAAAATATCACTTTTTGCAAATACAATTTTATGATTAAATCTCTATTCTCCCAACTGAGAAGCCTATTTACTAACCTTGTTCTCTTGCTCCTGTTAGTAAACACCCAATCAAGCTTTTCACAAGCTCCACAGATTAGTTACGAAAGTCCAAAGATTTTCACTGTTGGAACACCCATCACGCCACTAAAACTTAACAACAAAGGCGGAGCTATTCCCAAAGCATTTTATGGACAAATGTTTACGACTAATCTCAAAACAGATTTTGGTAATGTGAACGCAATGGTTATGGATTCAGCCAAAAATCTTTATTTTTCAGACAGCCCAAAATCATTAATACGAAAACTTAGTAACACAGGTGTATTAAACGTTGTAGCAGGAAATGGTTTGAGCGGTGCTGTTGATGGACAAAGTACGGCAGCAAAATTTTATAGTCCCCAAGGTTTAGCCATAGATGCAAATAAAAATATCTATGTGGCAGATGCTTATAATAATAGCATCCGAAAAATCAGTCCAAACGGTATAGTTAACACTTTGGCAGGAAATAGTGTAGCAGGTTCTACCAATGGAACAGGAACAAAAGCAAGTTTCAATTTTCCGCAGGGTGTAGCGGTAGATGCTTCTGGCAATGTTTATGTGGCAGATTACAACAATCACCTTATTCGTAAAATAACCCCTTCTGGTGTGGTTACCACTTTTGCAGGTAGTGGTAAAGCAGGTTTGGTAAATGGTACAGGTACAGCCGCAAGCTTTAATTATCCAAAAAGGTTAGTTTTTGATGCTACTGGTAATTTGTTAGTAGTGGATGAATATAACCATGCTATTCGTAAAATTACGCCTACTGGTGTAGTAAGTACAATAGCAGGAAATGGTACGAGTGGCTTCAAGGATGCAACAGGAACAGACGCAAATTTCAACCAACCACAAGACATAGCCATTGATGCTTTAGGTAATATATATGTTGCAGATGGTTACAATTATGCGATTCGTAAAATCACTCCTACCGGAATAGTAAGTACTTTTGCTGGAAATGGAGTTAATGGTTACAGAGAGGGAATCGGTACAAATGCAGGCTTATATCAACCTTATGGTCTTTGTTTGGATGGTACAGGAAACTTATTAGTAAGTTGGCAAACATTTTCGCAGATAGGTTTACAAAAAATATCAACCGTAGGTTATAGCATTAGTCCAGCTTTACCAGCCGGTTTAGTGTTTGATGAAAATACAGGAACAATTTCAGGTACGCCCATGTTGGCAAAAGCCGCTACAACTTATACCATTACCGCTTATAATTTAAGTGGTGTCAGTTCTACCAATTTAACATTAACCATTACAGGCTCAATTCCCGTAAAGACTCCAACAGTAAAAGCTCCAGCAATAAAATATCCTACGCCAAAAACCTTTCCAGTGGGAGCATCCATAAGCCCGATATTATCGAACAACACGGGTGGAGCAATTCCTAAAGGCTATTCTGGTCAAGTAAGTACTTACAAGAAAAACTTAAATTATACGAATGGTATCGCAATGGATACTGTACGAAATATTATTTACTACATAGAACGTAATTATATCAAAAAAATAAGCCCGTCAGGGGAAATTAGTATTCTGGCAGGTTCTACTTTTTCTGGAGCTAATGATGGAGAAGGCTCAGAAGCAAGCTTTAATCAACCATCTGGCTTAACAGTAGATGCCAGTGGAAATGTTTATGTAGCTGATATATATAATCAAAAAGTTCGTAAAATAACTCCTTCAGGTACTGTAACCACTTTTGCAGGAACAGGGAATGCTGGTTTTTTGAATGGTAGTACAGATAAGGCAAGTTTCAATTATCCATGTGATGTAGCTTTTGATAGTTTTGGGGTATTGTATGTAGCGGATAAGAACAATAAAGCTATTCGTAAAATTACTGCCACTGGAATTGTTTCTACAATGAGTGAAAATAAGACACCATTTTTTTCACCAGATGCTCTAAGTGTTGATGCTTTAGGAAATGTTTTTGTGGTGAATAGCGACTATCATACTATTTATAAAGTAACTCCTGATGGAGAAGTAACTAATTTGGCAGGGAAAAGCGGTTACTCGGGTTTTGTGGATGGAGTAGGAACAAATGCCCTATTCTATTACCCGAGTGATATAGTGGTAGATAATTCAGGAAATGTTTTTATAACAGATAATTCAAATCATGCCATTCGTAAAATTAGCCAAACAGGAGAAGTAATAACCCTTGCAGGTAATGGGCAAAACGCTTATAACAAAGATGGTGTTGGGGCAATTGCGTTATTTAATCTTCCAAGAGACCTTTGTATAGATGCTTCTGGAAATCTATGGGTAACGGATAATACTGGTATTAGGAAGGTTTCAACCATGGGATATTCACCTGTTACACCAAAACTACCAGTCGGTTTACTCTTCGATGAAACTACTGGAAATATTACAGGCATACCTACTTTAGCAAATCCTGCTACCGATTATCGTGTTACAGCTTATAATGCTGGTGGACAAAGTACAAGTACTTTCAATATCACCGTTACAGGAACACTTCCTGCAAAAACTCCTGCGGTGAAAGCTCCAGTAATCAGCTATCCAACCCCCAAAACTTATTCAGCAGGTACGGCCATTAGTCCTTTAGTATTAGCAAATTCAGGCGGAGCTATTCCAAATAATTTCTATGGACAAACCTCCACATTAGTAGAAAACGTAAACGTTAGTGGAGACATTATTGTAGATACAGTACGAAACATTGTGTATTTTATAGATGGACATACTATCAAGAAAATAAGCACTTCAAATGTAGTAAGTGTTTTTGCTGGTAGTAGTGTTTCTGGCAATACAAATGGCCAAGGTACTGAAGCAAGTTTTAATCAACCTCAAGGATTGACGATTGATGTTAATGGCAATTTATATGTGGCAGATACCTATAATCATCTCATTCGTAAAATTACACCTGCTGGAACAGTTAGTACTTTTGCTGGAACAGGTGAAGCAGGAAAAGCTAATGGAATAACAAGCAAAGCCGTTTTTTCTTCTCCTTCAAGTGTTACAATAGATGGTTTTGGAAATGTATATGTACTTGATAATGGCAATTATGTCATTCGGAAAATTTCAACAACTGGTATAGTCGAAGATTTAACGGCAGCCGATAATAGTCTTTCTAATTGTACTAAACTAATTGTAGGTTATACTGGAGATTTATTTGTTGTGGATAGAAACAATCATTCTGTTCGTGGAATCACTCCAAATGGAATTATTTATACACTTGCGGGTGGTGAAAAAGCTGATTATTATAGCTCGAACTCTGGTTATGTAGATGGTTTCGGAACAGATGCAAGATTCAATTATCCATCAGGAATTACGATAGATGCACAAATGAATATTTATGTAGCAGATAAATATAATAACAGTATTCGTAAAATTAGCCTAATGGCTGTAACGACAGTTGCAGGGAATGGAATGAGTAATAGCGTAGATGGCATTGGAACTGATGCACGTTTTTACTATCCGACAAACATTGCAATGGATGGCAAAGGTTATTTGTATGTTGCTGAAAATAATAAAATTAGAAAAGTAGCTGTTACAGGTTATAGCAACATCACACCAAAACTACCATCAGGCTTGTCATTTGATGAAAATACAGGCACTATTTCAGGAACTCCTACCTTAGCAAAAGCTGCAACAGATTACTCATTAACGGCATACAATCTTGGTGGAAATAGTAAAACCACTTTTAATATTGCTGTAACAGGTACAGTGTCTCCAAAACCTAATTTGGTAAAAGCACCATCTATTACTTACCCTACTCCTAAAACATTTACAGCAGGAACAAATATTAGTCCTTTAATACCTACTAATACAGGCGGAGCAATACCAAAAGAATTATATGGGCAAACAATAAATTTTACTGAGAAATCTTATCAAGTATCAGGAATCGTAAAAGATACTGTAAGAGGTTTTACTTATTTTGTTGAAGGAAATAAAATCAAGAAAATCAATGCTTCTGGGTCAGTGAGTACATTCGCAGGTAGCAGTAATGTCGGTGCTAATGATGGACAAGGTACAGAAGCCAGCTTTTATGAACCAAAAGGATTAGCTATTGATGCAAATGGAAATGTTTATGTAGCTGATGCTACTAATAATCTCATTCGTAAAATAACCCCCTCTGGATTAGTTTCAACCTTTGCAGGCAATGGGCAAGCAGGATTTACTAATGGAAATGCTTTAAAATCAAGTTTTTCTTCTCCAGTAGCTATTTGCATTGATACTTATGGGAATTTTTATATAACTGATAAAAACAATCATGCTATTCGTAAAATAAATACAAGAGGAATAGTTTCAACTTTAGCCGGTGGTAATATTGGATACAACGATGGTACAGACCTAAATGCAGCTTTTTATTATCCATCAGGTATTACAGTTGATGCTAATGGCAATGTTTATGTGGCTGATACTTATAATCATCGTATTCGTAAAATAACTGCGGAAGGAGTAGTTACGACATTAGCAGGTAATTCAAGCAATACACTTGGGGATGGCACAGGTACTGGGGCAAGTTTTAACTATCCTACGGCTTTGGTAGCTGATGCAACGGGTAATATCTATGTTGCAGATCAAAACAATAATGCAATCAGAAAAATTACACCATCTGGCGTAGTTACAACCTTAGCAGGAAATGGCAATGGCTTTATCTTAAATGGCGTAGGAAATATTGCAAGTTTTTATCCTCCTTCAAGTATCACCATTGATGAAAAAGGTTATTTACTTGTTGGAAGTAGTTATGGAAGTCCGATAAGAAAAGTATCTACTGTTGGATATAGTAATATCACACCAAGTCTTCCATCAGGTTTAGCATTTGATGAAAGTACTGGTAATATTTCAGGTATTCCAACAACTGCACAGGTAGCAACAAATTATAGTATTACTGGTTATAATCTTGGCGGAAGCAGTACTGCTAACTTTAGCATAACGGTCACTGGCACAGCTACTACACCCAATGCCATTGCTGCACCAATCATTAGCTATGCTACTCCACAAACTTATGTGGCAGGAACAAGCATTACTCCACTCGTACCTAAAAACACTGGTGGAACTGTGCCTGCTACCCCTTATGGACAAGTATCAACTTTTGCAGGAAATAGTACAACAGGAGCAAATAATGGTATAAGTAGCAATGCTTCATTTTCAAAACCTAATGCAATAGCCGTAGATGTATTCGGGAATACGTATGTTGCAGACTACGGGAATGGGCTTATTAGAAAAATAAGCCCCTCTGGCATTGTTTCTACTTTAGCAGGAAAACCACAGATAGATGCTGCATCTTACTTTAATGGCACAGGTTCAGAGGCTACTTTTTTCAAACCCGTTGGTATTGCAGTAGATAAATCTGGTAATGTGTATGTGACTGAAGAAAATTCTCATGCCATCAGAAAAATCACACCAAGTGGAGTAGTAACTACTTTTGCTGGAGATGTTTTTGAATCTAATTCAACAGATGGAACGGGTCCGTCAGCAAGGTTTAATGCTCCCAAAGGATTAGCCGTTGATGCTTCTGGAAACGTATTTGTTGCTGATTATAACAACCATAAGATTCGTAAAATCACAGCTTCTGGTGAAGTAAGTACTTTTGCTGGGAATGGTTCTGCTGGCATTATAAATGGCACAGGAACAGGTGCGTCGTTTTATTATCCCAAAGGAGTGGCTGTGGATAAGGATGGAAATGTATATGTTACCGAAGGAGCAGAAGACCATAATGCTATCAGAAAGATTACTAAAGACCAAGTAGTGTCAATCCTTGCTGGTGGACCTTACACTGGAAATATTGATGGAAGAGGTACGGTTGCAAGCTTTAATCTTCCTTATGGCATTAGTGTTGATAAATTAGGAAATGTTTATGTGGCTGATTGGGGCAACAATATAATTCGTAAAATTTTACCAGATGGTACGGTAAGTACTTTAGCAGGAAATTATAACGTTGGTATAGTAAACGGCAATGGTATTAAAGCACGCTTTAGTCTTCCTAAAGGTATTTGTGTAGATGGACAAGATTATTTGTTAGTCGCAGATACTGATAATAATCTTATTCGTAAAATTTCACTCAGCGGATACAGTAGTAATGATTTACCAGCAGGTTTGACATTAGACCCTTCTACCGGAATAATTACAGGAAAACCAACGACCCCACAAACAGCTACTAATTACACCATTACCGCAATAAATGGCGGAGGAATACGAACTACCAATGTAAATATTACCATTACTGGAAATTTAGTAACACCCACCATTACTTTACCTAAAGCTCCTGTAATTAGTTACCCAAGTCCTAAAACGTATTCAGTTGGCACTCCGATGACAGCTTTCCTTAACAATACAGGAGGAGCAATTCCAAATGAATTTTATGGGAATACAAATACTTTCTATGCTGGATATAACACAAAGGGTTTTGCCGTTGATACTGTTCAAAACATACTTTACTTTATCGACAACAGTTCGATTCGAAAGATAGAAAATGGTAATGATAAGATTGTAGCGGGAAGTTTTGAAGGTGCAACAGGACTAACCGATGGACAAGGTACTGAGGCTCGATTCAATCAACCTCAAGGATTAACGATTGACACTAAGGGAAATCTTTATGTGGCAGATTTGGGGAATCATGCCATTCGTAAAATTACTCCTTCAGGTTTAGTAAGCACCTTTGCTGGAAGCGGTAATAATGGTTTCCAAAATGGAACAGGAACTGCTGCAAGATTTACGTATCCTTCAGATATTACAATTGACGTTTATGGTAATTTGTATGTTACAGAAATTGGTAATAATAGTGTACGAAAAATTACTCCTGCTGGAGTGGTAACAACCTTAGCAGGTAATGGAAGCGTTGGATATAATAATGGAACAGGCAGCAATGCAACATTTAGCTCTCCTGCTGGCATTACAGTAGATTTACTGGGTAATATATATGTAGCCGATCAATTTAATAATGTTATCCGTAAAATTACTTCAACGGGTGTCGTTACAACACTTGTTGGAAATGGTTCGGCTGGTTATTTGGATGGCACAGGTTCAAACGCAAGATTAAACAGTCCTCAAAAAATTGTAGCAGATGCCATTGGAAATGTATATTTCACCCAATCCTATAGCCACTCAGTCAGAAAAGTATCAACGTCTGGTGTAGTAACTACACTTGCAGGAGATGACACTTCTTATGGTTCATTAGATGCCATTGGTACTGATGCACGTTTTTATGGACCAAGTGCCATTTCGATTGATAAAAATGGGTATTTAATAGTAAATGATAATTATGGTTTCAAAAAAGTATCAACCATTGGTTATAGTCTTTTTACACCCGCATTACCGCAAGAATTATCTTTTGATGCCAGTACAGGAAGTATCTCAGGAACACCATTAGTTGCTAAAACTGCCTCTAATTATACTCTTACGGCTTACAACAGAGGTGGAAGTAGTAGTACCACTTTTAACATGACTTTTACAGGGACAATTCCTGTAAAAACTCCTTCTGTAAAAGCTCCTATCATCAAATATCCAAGCCCAAAAACCTATCCTGTTGGTACTAATATTAGTCCTTTAGCTTTGGGAAATACGGGTGGACTTATACCAAAAGATTATTATGGACAAACCTCAACGATAATGGAAGGTTTGGATATGAGAGAAGGAATTATCGTTGATACTACTCGTAACATTACCTATTTCATAGATGACCATCAGATTAAAAAAATAAGTGCCAGTGGGAAAATAAGTGTTCTTGCTGGAAATATGAGCTATGGTTTTGCGGATGGTGAAGGGGATAATGCCTATTTCAATAGTCCAACAAGTTTAGCACTTGATGCTAATGGTAATATTTATGTGTGTGATCTTGGTAATCATATCATTCGTAAAGTAACACCTGATGGAATTGTATCTACTTATGCAGGTCGTGGGAGTATTGGCTTTGTGAATGGCAATAAAGTAAATTCAAATTTTAATTATCCAACAGGTATTAGTTTAGATAATTACGGTAATTTATATGTAGCGGATAAAAATAATCATGTTATTCGGAAAATTTCTGCTTCTGGTATCGTTTCAACTTTCGCAGGAAATGGAACGGATGGGTTTAAAAATGGTTCAAGTACCGAAGCACAATTCTCATATCCTGCTGGTGTAGTGGTCGGTTTGGGGGGAAATTTATATGTGGCTGATAAAAACAATCATGTCATTCGGAAAATTGCACCAGACGGAACCGTTTCTACTTTTGCTGGAAATGGTACAGCCGCATACATTGATGGGAAAGGAACAGCCGCAAGTTTTTCAAATCCAGAAGAATTAACTATTGATGCTATTGGGAATCTATATGTGGCAGATTTTTATAGCCATACAATTCGTAAAATCACCCCAGATGGTACAGTATCAACATTAGCAGGAAATGGTACTTATGGTTATATCAATGGTATTGGCAAAGATGCTCGTTTTAGTAATCCTGCAAGTATCGCTATTGACAATAAAGGGTATTTATTCATCGGCGATAGCAATGGAGCAAGAAAAGTCTCAACAGTTGGTTATACCACTATCACTCCTGATTTACCAGCAGGTTTGATATTTGACGAAAGTACTGGTAACATTACTGGAATCCCATTATTAGCAAAAACAGCCACTAATTATAATATCACAGCTTATAATGTAGGCGGAAGTAGCACAACTACCTTTAACATTGCTACTACTGGGACAATTCCGACACAAACATCAACAGTAAAAGCTCCTGCGATTCAGTATCAAAGTCCAAAAACTTATCCTATTGGTACGGCTATTACGCCATTACAACAAACTAATACAGGCGGAGCTATCACAAAAGATTTTTATGGAAGAACCGATATATACTACAAGTACGTAAGAGCCCGTAAAGGAATTGCCATAGACAGCGTTCGTAAGCTTACTTATTATATTGATGAACATAATATCCAAAAAATAAGTAGTGCTAAAGTTGTGAGTACTTTGGCAGGTAACGGTACTCGTGGAAACGCAGATGGACAAGGTACAGAAGCCAGCTTTAATTTACCTGAAGGTTTGGCGATAGACATGAATGGAAATCTTTATGTTGCCGATGCTGAAAACAATCGTATTCGTAAAATAACACCAGCAGGAGTAGTGACAACTTTAGCAGGGAATGGAACAGCAGGGAAACAAGATGGCATTGCCTCGTCGGCAAGTTTCAAATTTCCAAGTGGAGTAGTTGTTGATAGATTTGGTAATGTATATGTTGCAGACCAAAGAAATCATGCTATTCGTAAAATATCTCCCACAGGCATTGTTACAACACTGGCAGGTGGAGAAGAAGGTTTTGCTGATGGAAAAGGTACTTTAGCTAAATTCAGTAATCCTGTAAAACTTGCTATTGACGGAAACTTGAATGTTTTAGTAGTTGATAAAGGCAATCATTCGATTCGTAAAATCACCCCAGATGGTACTGTGAGTACATTAGCAGGAAATGGATATGCAGGAACAGATAACGGAACAGGTGTAACTGCTCGTTTCTATAATCCTGATGACATTGCTATTGATGCTTTAGGAAATTTATATATAACTGAATCAAGTAACCATGTTATTAGAAAAGTTACACCAACAGGTGTTGTTACCAACTTTGTAGGTGATGGTACTGCTGCAACTGTTGATGGTGTCGGCACAACTGCACGTTTTTATTATCCTTCAAAAATTGGTATAGATGCACAAGGCTATTTATATGTTGGCGACGATTTAGACTTAGGCATCAGAACTGTTTCAACAGGTGGATATAACATCTCTCCTACTCTTCCAACTGGTTTAGAATTTGATGAAAATACTGGAAGTATTTCGGGTATTCCTTTGGTTGCTCAAGCGGCTACCAATTATACTATTACAGCCTACAATACAGGTGGAAGTAGTAGTTCCACCGTGAATATTACTTTAACAGGAACGATTCCAGTAAAACAACCTACTGCAAAAGCACCTATTATTAGCTACGAAACACCAAAATCTTATGTAGCTGGTGCAAGCATTAGTCCCCTCAGTCCTAAAAATAGTGGAGGAGCAATTCCACAAGTGGCTTTCGGACAGGTAAGTTCACTTATTTTGAAACAGGATTATCCTGGTTATTATCCTCCACAAGGAATCGCTTATGATAGTATAAGAAAGGTTATCTACATTACAGGAGGTAATGTTATCTATAAAATAAATGAAGCTGGATATTACAGTCAATTTGCTGGGAATAACAGTCAACCAGGAAATACGAATGGACAAGGAATTGAAGCCTCTTTTTACAACCCTCAAGGATTAGCTTTAGATGCATCTGGTAATTTATATGTGGCAGATGCAGGAAATAACCTCATTCGTAAAATTACTCCTTCTGGACTCGTAAGTACCTTGGCAGGAAATGGTTCGGCTGGATTATCCAATGGGAAAGCCAGTAATGCAACTTTCAATGGACCTTCAAGCATTGCATTGGATAATTTTGGAAATGTATATGTCGCAGATTATTACAATCACGTGATTCGTAAAATTAGTTCAACGGGAACAGTATCAACTTTTGCAGGAAGTGGAAATCGAGGTTTTAAAGATGGAACTGGTACTGACGCAGAACTTTATAATCCTATCGGTATTACAGTAGATGCTAATGGAAATGTGATTGTATCAGAATCAGGCAATAATGCCATTCGTAAAATTACACCTGCTGGAATAGTAAGTACTTTAGCGGGCAGTGGTAATCAAACATATCAGGATGGAAAAGGAAAGGAAGCAAGCTTTTATTATCCTCAACAATTAACAGCCGATTCCTTTGGAAATATTTATGTATGCGATTATTATAATCATGTTATCAGAAAAATTACTGCTGATGGAGTCGTATCAACTTTAGCTGGTAATCGTACTGATGGTTCAAGAGACGGCATAGGAACTCAAGCAGTTTTATCTTATCCGAAGAATATAACGATAGATAATAAGGGTTATATTATTATTACTGATGCTTCAAATGTTAACCGATGTATTAAAAAAGTAGCCACTGTGGGTTATGCCATGACAGATGTACTTCCTGATGGTTTAATCTTTGATGCAAGTTCTGGCTCAATTTCTGGCATACCATTGAAAGCAACTGCTGCCAAAAACTATGCAATCACTGCTTATAATAGTGGAGGTAGTAGTTCTACAACAGTGAATATTGCAGTGACGGGTACTGCAACACCTCCAGCCACTCCTACACTGCCTGCCATTACTTATCCTACACCAAAAGTATATAATATTGGTGTGAATATTCCAGTGCTTCAGGCAACTAATAAAGGAGGAATTGTACCATCAGGTATTTTTAAATCAACCAGTACTTATGCTGGTAATGGT
This sequence comes from Arcicella rigui, assembly GCF_034929435.1. NCBI lineage: Bacteria > Pseudomonadati > Bacteroidota > Cytophagia > Cytophagales > Flectobacillaceae > Arcicella > Arcicella rigui. The sequence goes on along the minus strand of NZ_JAYFUM010000019.1, from coordinate 31,863 downwards.
TCGATTGGTCGAGTTAATGGAGCTGCCAAAGATGCCACTTTTCAGTTAGATTATGATTTTACAGGAATCGTAACAGACCCTTACAACAATAGTTATGTGGTAGATGCAGGAAATACTATCAGACGTATAAGTGCTTCTGGTATTGTCAGTCCTTTCCCTACGCCTGTACAATATGGTTATATCACTGATATTGCTGTTGACAGAAGTAGTAGTATATATTTTGCCAATAATACACTTATTCAGAAAATAACTCCTTCAGGTACAGTAAGTACAGTGGCAGACTTATCATCTACTAACAGTTATACAATGAAAATTGCTATTGATAAAAATAACAACCTCTACGTTGCTGATGTCAATAATTATAAAATACTTAAAATTACCTCTGCTGGTGTAGTTAGTACTTTAGCAGGTTCAGGCTATTATGGCTGGGTTGATAGCACCGGTACAGCAGCAGGGTTTGAAAGAATTACTTCCATTACAACAGACCCTTCTAATAATATTTATGTAACTGAAAATAATAAGGTTAGAAAAATAAGCCCAACTGGAGTTGTTACCACAATTGCAGGCGGCAACTATTCTGGATTTGCGGATGGACAAGGTTCTTTAGCAAGCTTTAGTAATTTAACAGGTATCTGTTCAGACATCAAAGGGAATTTATATGTTACAGACAAAGGCAATCATCTAATCAGAAAAATCAGTACTGGTGGATTGGTAAGTACCATTGCTGGAAGTGGAAATAGTGGTTTCATCAACGGTGTTGGAACTGAATCTGTCTTTAATAATCCACAAGCTATCTCGATAGATAATTTTGGAAATTTATTGGTTGTTGACCGTGGAAATAACGTCATTAGAAAAATAAATCTTACTGGCTATACAATCAATCCAGCTTTGCCAAATGGACTTAATTTTGATGAAAGTACAGGAAATATTAGCGGTATTTCAAAAGTATTATCTCCTGCTACAAATTACACTGTTACAGCCTATAACGGAGCCGGTCCAGCTACCACCACGGTAAATATTGCCATCATTCCAAAATCAAATAATGCTAATTTAAAAAGTATTGTGTTGAGTAATGGCACGCTAAGCCCAGCTTTTGATTCATTGAAAGTGAATTATACAGCCAATGTTTCCAATGCCATTAGCTCGATAAATGTATCTGCAATTGTCTCAAATATCAACGCCAGTTTAAGTATTAACGGTGTTGCCACTAACGCTGCAACAATTCCGTTGAAAGAAGGAGATAATAACATAGTATTTACAGTTTTAGCACAAGATGGCAAAACGACTAAAACATACAGCATTAAGTTTATCCGTGCCGCTACCCAGACCATTACTTTCAATCCTTTAACTCCTGTTACTTATGGTTCAGCTGACATAAGTCTTGGTGCGGTTAGTACAAATGCTACTATCCCGATTACTTATAGTAGTAGCGACACCACTGTTGCCAAAATTGTCTCAGGAAAAATTAGAGTGTTCAAAGTTGGAACAGCGACTATCACTGCATCGCAAACAGGAAGTTTATATTATGATATTGCCAAAAATGTAAGTCAAAGCTTAACTGTCAATCCAGCTATTGTCACCATTACCGCTGATAATAAAAGTAAGGTAGTAGGGACTGCCAACCCAACATTGACCTTTACTATGAAAGGTTTTGTGAATACTGAAACTCAAAGTGTTTTAACAAGTCAACCCACCATCAGTACAACAGCTACCAATAATTCAGTCGTTGGAGCTTATCCAATTACAGTTTCTGGGGCATCAGCCAAGAATTATACCTTCAATTATGTAAATGCTACGCTGACGGTAACGCCAACTGTCCCTGTCATAACAGCCAATAACGCCAGTATCTGTCAAGGAAGTAGTGCCACCTTAACTGCCAGTGCTTGTGCAGGAGGAACTTTAACTTGGACTGGTGGCTTGACGGGTACTTCTATCACTGTATCGCCTACTACCACAAAAGCTTATAAAGCTTTATGTACCATCAATGGTTTCAAAAGTGACTCAAGTACAGCTATGACTATCACTGTTTTAGTTAAACCTGCAACGCCAACCATAGCAAGTAACAATGCTTCTATCTGTTTAGGAACAAGTGCGATTCTTACTGCAACAGGTTGTGCGGGTACGGTTACTTGGACAGGTGGCTTAACAGGAAATTCTGTAACGGTGACTCCTACTAAAACCACTGCTTACAAAGCTATTTGTACCATCAATGCTTGTAGAAGTGATTCTTCTTTGGTAACAACTATTACGGTAACTCCTAAACCTGCAACGCCAACGGTTAAAAGTAATAATGCTTCTATTTGCTTGGGTACAAGTGCAGTGCTTACTGCAACAGGTTGTGCTGGGACGGTTACTTGGACGGGTGGCTTAACAGGAAATTCTGTAACGGTAACACCTACAAAAACCACTGCTTACAAAGCTCTTTGTACTGTCAATGCTTGTAAGAGTGATTCTTCTTTGGTAACAACTATTACGGTAACTCCTAAACCTGCAACGCCAACTGTTGCAAGTAATAACGGTTCTATTTGTTTAGGAAACATTGCGGTTCTTACTGCAACAGGTTGTTCGGGGACAGTTTCTTGGACAGGTGGTTTAACAGGAAATTCTGTAACAGTTACTCCTACAAAAACCACTGCTTACAAAGCTCTTTGTACCATCAATACTTGTAAGGGTGATTCAAGTACAGCTACTACGATTACGGTTAACCCTAAACCTGCAACGCCAACCATAGCAAGTAACAATGCTTCTATATGCTTGGGAAACATTGCAGTGCTTACCGCAACGGGTTGTACTGGTACGGTTACTTGGACGGGTGGCTTAACAGGTAGTTCCGTAACGGTTACTCCTACTAAAACCACTACTTATAAAGCCCTCTGTACTGTCAATGCTTGTAAAAGTGATTCTTCATTGGTAACAACTATTACGGTAACTCCTAAACCTGTAACGCCAACCGTAGCAAGTAATAATGCTTCTATATGCTTGGGAACAAGTGCGATTCTTACTGCAACAGGTTGTGCGGGTACGGTTTCTTGGACAGGTGGTTTAACGGGTAGTTCCGTAACAGTAGCACCTACAAAAACCACTGCTTACAAAGCTCTTTGTACTGTCAATGCTTGTAAGAGTGATTCTTCTTTGGTAACAACGATTACGGTAACTCCTAAACCTGCAACGCCAACCGTAGCAAGTAATAATGCTTCTATATGTTTGGGAACAAGTGCAGTGCTTACCGCAACAGGTTGTGCGGGTACGGTTTCTTGGACAGGTGGTTTAACAGGTAGTTCTGTAACAGTTACTCCTACAAAAACCACTGCTTACAAAGCTCTCTGTACTGTCAATGCTTGTAAGAGTGATTCTTCTTTGGTAACAACGATTACAGTAACACCAAAACCTGTAACCCCAACAGTAGCAAGTAACAATGCTTCAATATGCTTGGGAACAAGTGCGGTGCTTACGGCAACGGGGTGTTCGGGTACAGTTTCTTGGACAGGTGGTTTAACAGGAAATTCTGTAACAGTTACTCCTACAAAAACCACTGCTTACAAAGCTCTTTGTACTGTCAATGCTTGTAAAAGTGACTCTTCATTAGTAACAACTATTACGGTTAACCCTAAACCTGCAACGCCAACGGTTGCAAGTAACAATACTTCTATTTGTTTGGGTACAAGTGCGGTGCTTACCGCAACAGGTTGTTCGGGTACAGTTTCTTGGACAGGTGGTTTAACAGGTAGTTCTGTAACGGTTACTCCTACAAAAACCACTACTTATAAAGCTCTTTGTACTGTCAATGCTTGTAAGAGTGATTCTTCTTTGGTAACAACGATTACGGTAACTCCTAAACCTGCAACGCCAACCATAGCAAGTAATAATGCTTCTATTTGTTTGGGGACAAGTGCAGTGCTTACTGCAACAGGTTGTTCGGGGACAGTTACTTGGACGGGTGGTTTAACAGGTAGTTCTGTAACGGTTACTCCTACAAAAACCACTACTTATAAAGCTCTTTGTACCGTCAATGCTTGTAGAAGTGACTCTTCATTGGTAACAACAATTACAGTTAATCCTAAACCTACAACTCCAACCGTTGCAAGTAACAATGCTTCTATCTGTTTGGGAACAAGTGCGGTGCTTACTGCAACAGGTTGTGCGGGTACGGTTTCTTGGACAGGTGGATTAACAGGAAATTCTGTAACAGTAACACCTACCAAAACCACAGCTTACAAAGCTCTTTGTACCATCAATGCTTGTAAGAGTGATTCTTCTTTGGTAACAACAATTACAGTTAATCCTAAACCTGCAACTCCAACGGTTAAAAGTAATAATGCTTCTATTTGTTTGGGGACAAGTGCTATTCTTACCGCAACAGGTTGTTCGGGGACGGTTACTTGGACGGGTGGATTAACAGGAAATTCTGTAACAGTAACACCTAACAAAACCACTGCTTACAAAGCTCTTTGTACAATCAATGCTTGTAAGAGTGATTCTTCATTGGTAACAACTATTACAGTTAATCCTAAACCTGCAACGCCAACGGTTAAAAGTAACAATGCTTCTATTTGTTTGGGTACAAGTGCTATTCTTACTGCAACAGGTTGTTCGGGTACGGTTTCTTGGACGGGTGGATTGACGGGTAGTTCTGTAACGGTTACTCCTACCAAAACCACTACTTATAAAGCACTCTGTACAATCAATGCTTGTAAGAGTGATTCTTCATTGGTAGCAACTATTACAGTTTTATCTAAACCCTCAACCCCAACAGTAACAAGAAATAATGCTACTATCTGTGCAGGAAGCAGTGCTACCTTAACGGCTTCGGCTTGTGCTGGTGGAACGGTGAATTGGACAGGGGGACTCACAGGAATCGCTATCACAGTGAGTCCAAGTAAGACTACTGCTTACAGAGCGATTTGTTCTCAAAATGGTTGTAAAAGTGACTCAAGTGCGATAACATATATTACTGTGAATCCAAAACCTACTGCTCCAACGATTAAATCAAATATCGTTTGTGTGACTTGTAGCCCTGACAATTTACCAGCCTCGGCTAAACCAACGCTTACAGCATCTGGTTGTTCGGGTTCAATCAAATGGAGTAATGGTGCAACGACGAGTAGTATCACCGTGAGCCCAACGGTGGCAACTACCTATACCGCAACTTGTACCGTGAATGGCTGTATCAGTGCGGCAAGTAATGCCATCAAAGTAAGTCCAGAAATACTGACGACGGGAACTACCTCTCCGATTCAAGCGGCTAAAACGGTGAGAGAAGAAATCATTCAAACAGAACCAAGCCTTGGTTTTAAAGTATTCCCGAATCCTGCAACGAATGAAATTAATATTGAAACAGATTTGGAAGGTGAATCAACTTTCCAACTTTATAACAGTATTGGTCAGAAAGTGCTTGAAACAAACTTTGTGAAGAAAACTAAAATCTCAATCAGCGACATCGGAAGAGGTAATCATTTCTACCTGATTCAAAACCAAGAGCTGAGAAGTACTGGAAAGATTTTGTTGGAATAAAAATCTGTTTTAAAAACTAAAGGCTGTCCGAAAAGACAGCCTTTAGTTTTTAAAACAGTATAATTTAATCAACGTATTTTAATCATAAAAACATCAATCACTACTTATTTGGCTCGTTCTATCGTAAACTGAACAAGTCCAGAAAGAGAAGTACGGAAAATTGATTCAGGGAAAAACTCTAAAATCGCTTGTGCTTCGGCAACAATATTTTGCATTACTTGTGTAGCGTACTGAATACCTCCTGATTTTTTTACAAAATCAATTACCTCGGCTACTTTCTTCGGATTTTCAGAATCATTTTTTATCAAATTAATGATATGACGTTTGGTACTCCAATTACTTTGGTTCAAAGCATAAATCAAAGGCAAAGTCATTTTCTTTTCTTTAATGTCAATGCCCAAAGGTTTACCAATTTCTGCATCGCCATAATCAAATAAATCATCTTTAATTTGAAAAGCAATCCCTACTTTTTCACCAAAAAGACGTGCTTTTTCAATGGTTTCTGGGTCTGCTCCTACCGAACTTGCTCCTGTTGCACAACAAGCGGCAATCAAAGTAGCGGTTTTCTGACGAATAATTTCAAAATAAATATCTTCGGTAATGTCTAATCTACGAGCTTTTTCGATTTGTAAAAGTTCTCCTTCTGAAATCTCACGAACAGCCGTTGAGCCAATTTTTAATAGTTCAAAATCGTCATGGTCGATTGATAATAAAAGTGCTTTGGCAAACATATAATCGCCTACTAAAACCGCAATTTTATTTTTCCAAAGTGCATTGACTGAGAAAAAACCTCGGCGATAATTAGAATCATCCACTACATCATCATGCACTAAAGAAGCCGTATGAAGTAACTCCATCAGTGCCGCACCACGATAAGTACGCTCATTGATTTCACCGCATACCCCTGCCGCCAAAAACACGAACATCGGACGTATTTGCTTGCCTTTTCGTTGGACGATATAGTTCATAATGGTGTCCAACAACATTACTTTAGTTTTCATAAACTGGCGAAACTTGCCTTCGAAGGCTTCCATTTCAGCCGCAATTGGAGCTTGTATTTCTTTGATTGATAGGCTCATAATGTTTGTCAAATGTCATGCAAATTACGCTTTTCTCTAAAAAAATGTACCTTGCCTTAATGAATAACCTGAAATTATTTTTTTTGTTCAATATCATTTTATTTGTTAATATAGCTAAATTGTTAGTTTTCAAAGACTTTCATTTTAATTGACAACCTAAAAACAATCTTTATTTAAGTATGAGTAAAATCTTAGTTTTGGCTGGTGGCTCGGTAAAAGGGGCATATCAAACGGGTGTAATAAAGGCAATTTTTGAAAAAGGTTTTGCTCCTGATGCCATCTATGGTATCTCCGCAGGCAGTATGAATGCCTCTTATTTAGTCAATCATTTTGGAAGGCAATTGTTAGATGCCAATGGCTTTATTGACTACAATCAAGCAACAAAAGATTTATGTGACTTTTGGATTAATAATATTTACGCTCCTGACTGTTTGGCACTCCGACGTGGTACTTATGAACTGGGTTTAAGTGCCATTCGCCGAAACTTTGAAGGACTATTAGATACTACGCCACTCAGAGAAATATTAAATAACAATATTTCGATGCGTTACCTCAATGCAAGCCCTGTGCAACTAAAAGTTGGAGCGGTAGATATTATCAACGGAAATATTGTGTATGCTAACCCAACTTACGACCATTTCTTGGATTATATCATGGCTTCCTCGGCTATACCGATTTTGATGCCCGTTGTAAATATCGGCGGACAAGCCAACATGGCTTTCTTGGACGGCGGAATGCGAGACGTTGCACCCGTAAAAAAAGCGATACAAGACGGTGCTACCGAAATTATTTGCGTGGCTTGTCATACTCGGAATATCGACGGCGGAAATTTCCCTTATGGCAACCTTTTGGCTTTGGTAGATAGAGTAATGGACATTGCGGTAAACGAATGTTTGAATGCAGATTTAGATTGGGCAGAGTTTAGAAATGAATGTTTACCAGCCGATGGCTCGCCTATTGAAACAGGCATTTTAAAAGGAGAATCAAGAATAAAACTAAAAATCATTCGCCCACAAGAACATCTTAATATAGACATTCAAGATTTTAACCGAGACGATATTAAACGTATGATATTACTCGGATACGAACAAGGCATGGAGGAAATGAGAAAGTATTGACAGAGTGAGGAGTTTTGAAGAGTGGGGAGTTTTGAGTGCGGAGTGAGGAGTAAATGATTGGCATAACGCTAAAGATAAATGACAATTATCAAGATTGACATGGCTTATCACTAAATGCAAGCGTCTATTATAAAGATTAATGTGCCTTGTCACTAAATGCAAGTGGTCATTATAAAGATTCTAAAGGCTTGTTACTAAAAGTAAGTGTCAATTATAAAGATTAATGTGCCTTATCACTAAAAGTAAGTGCCAATTATCAAGATTGAAATGGCTTAACGCTAAATGTAAGTGACATAACGCCAAAGTGAATAAGGATAACGCCAAATGTAAGTGGCATATATCAAGATTAAATAGGCTTAACTCTAAAGGTAAATGACATAACGCTAAAGTGAATAAGGATAACGCCAGATGTAAATGGCATATATCAAGATTAAATAGGCATAACGCTAAAGGTAAGTGCCTTAACGCTAAAATGGATTAGCATAACGCCAAATACAAATACTATATATCAATAGTAATTATCATATTGCATAAGTAAATACAGCCATAATTTGTATTATATCAAGAAAACTTACCGTATAATAAGTTTTTTGTAATTAGTGCATTTAGTTATTTTGATTGTATTTGGGAATGGGTAGATTCGTATATAAAATCGCTAACAATACAAAAAATACTACAAAACTTTCGCATATTAGCGAGTTGGTGGCAAGTGTAAAAGACGACAAAGTATCAAATATCATACAGAAAAATAAATGGCAATAACAGGAAGTGACTTTGAGAAATTAGTTAAACCATTCTTTAGGAAAATTTTTCAAGAAATGGAGTTTCTAGTTATTCAAGTAAGAAAACAAGACTCAGGAGACCAGAATGGTTTCGACATAAGTGTTTTGTTCTTAGATGATGATGAGCAAGAAAGGGAGATTTTCATTGAGTGTAAATACTACACAACAGCTAAACTAGAATGGGCGGACATCTTTAATAAACAACTCCAACTTGAAGCCTCTAGTCATACACCAACAGCCTTTATAGCACTTTCACCTCTAAGGGATTTAAGCAATATTGACCATAACATTCAATCTAAAGTTTTAAAGCACTTCAAATATCCTGTTGAGTTTTGGACACCTGACAAAGAAATTGAAAAACTATTTGCCCTTGACACAGAAGTTTATAAAAAGATTTTTAACAAAATCAGTTGCGATATTTTAATTGACAGAGCAACTGAGCTTCAAAGGATTAAGGCGATAATAAATAATTTAATACAGAAAAAAGAAGCATTAAGATTTGCTGATGTAATTTTAATTAAGGAAACCGACAAAGACCCAGATGAAGATGCTATTTTGAAAACAACTTTAGATGAAAAGCTAAACTCCGTTCTATCGGAAGATGATGAACATAGAGTCTTTTATCATCGAGTTAGAGCAAATTATAAAGTTTATCTTGATAGTTTAATTGACTTAAATCCTGAACTCAGAACAAATATTAAAAACTGGCAAGACAACATGAGAATTAAGGCTCATCGACTTACTCATAAATTTAACATTAATTCCAGTTATACTCCTCAGGAATTTTTTCATGATTTTTTTGAAGAAGCCGAAAAGGAGATTCTCACTTTTTATAGTGACTTCAAATTAAAAAATGACCAACAAAAATTACTACATGGCGTTGTATTTGAGTTAGCAGCAGAATGCCCATTAGATTGGAGAAAAAATGGAACAGTTTAATCATTTAATACAGTCAATAACCGATAAAGGTCTTAAACCAAATATTAATTTGGATAGACCAACCTATATACAACCTGAAGACAGAATTCAATTTAGGTCAACAAGAATCCTCATAATTCTTGGTATGCTTAATAATAAATATGGCTTGAGCAAAAATGTGATTGCTTGTATTGACTTTTTACTACGCAACGAAGCATTTCAAGCTAAATTTATTGTTGAATACTTTAATGGACAAAAGAATGTGCTCAAAAAACTAAGTCAGTTCAAATCCAAATCACAGGTTGAAACTGATTTCAATATAGTTCAATATAAAAGCGTTCCTTGGGACATAAGATTTAATGATATGTTTTTATATCTCTACGTTAGAGACTTAATTACATATAAAGCAGATGAAAACGAAAAAAATGCTAGAATTCAAATTACAGAAACAGGTAAAACATTTTACGAAAAAATAAAGGATGTATTTCCCAGTGAAATTAATTTTTTGGAACTATTTGGAAGCCGTCTTGTAGAAGATAGAACCATAAACATAATTACAGAAGTCATCCCAAATTCATATTGGAAGCAAAATGTCGAAACTGATAATAAATAAACTAAAATATACTGTCATCACTCAAGATGATGGAAAGTATGGGGCGACCATTCCTTTTAAAAATGGACTGAATATCATCTATGGCCCGAATTCTGTCGGAAAGACAAGTATTATTACAGGGATTATATATGGTTTAGGAGCAGAAAAAGGGCTAGGCATTTTTAAGACAATTCAAAACCCTTTCAAACCTGAATTCTACAACTTTATCGATGGAAAAACTATCAAGAGTTCATATTTACTTCTTGAAATTTCAAACGGAGTAGAGACAGTTACAATATTTAGATACATTAAAGGTGGTGAAGTTCACCTTGCTGCTGTAAAAAAATGTTCCGCTGATGAGTTTTTTAAAACAGAAGAAGTCACAAAGCTAATTGTATCAGGTGAAGGTGTTTTTTCTGAAAATGGATTCCAAAATTTCCTTTTCAATTTTATTGGTATAAACCAAGTTGAATTACCGACATATGACAACAAGCTATCTAAGCTATATTTTGAGAATATTTTACCTCTATTCTTTGTTGAACAGCGTGCAGGTTGGTCTCAAATTCAAGCTAGACAAGTTACTAGATACAATATTAAAGACGTCAAAAAAGTTGCCTTTGAATATATTTTCGGTTTAGACAGATTTAACTTACATCTAACAGAAATTAAGGTGAAGGAACTTGAAGCAAGACTTAAAAAATTCAAAGAGGAATTGTATCAGAAAGAAGAAAATCTATTAATAATCGCAAATGCCGAGAAATCAGAAGAAATTCTAATTGTAAATACAAATTCTATAGGAAAGACAAGTATTTACGATTACATAAGGTATTTACAAGAAAAATATAAAGCTGAATCCGAATTTATCAATCAGCTTTCTAGTCAAAACAAAGAGTATGAAGAAAGTAATGAAAAACTAAGAGACAGCTTAAAAACATTGGACTATCAATTTAGAAAAGCTTCTGAAAAGGTTGATAAAATATCAATTGAAATTGCAGGGTATGAAAGTTATATAGAAAGAATTAATGCTAACAAATACAAGAACAAACAGCTTAAGAAAATTAAGGAACTTTCTACCGATTTTAATATTAAAACCTGCCCAGTCTGTGAAGCTAAACTACAAGCCCAACAAGACGATGAATGTGTTTTATGTCATTCTGAATTATCGAAAAAAATTTCTACTCCTGAACAAAATTTAGCATTCTTAGAAGATGAAGAAAACACCTTCAAAAAAGTTATAAAACAGAGAATTTTAGATAAACTAAAAATTCTTGAACAGAGAAATGTGATTAGAGACAAGATTAAAGAGTATGAAAGTCAACTTGAACATCAAACTAAAACTTTTGCAGGTAAGGAATTCGCAGATTTAAGAAAAAGAATTTTAGATGCGGACTATACCCATAAGGAAATGGAGAAATATTCGAGAATTGCACAAAGGTGGGAAGACTTAAAGCCACTTAGAAGAGATATTACAATAACAGACTTAGAACTCAAAAAACTAAACGAAGAAGTGTCCAAGTATAAACAAACAGTGAATGACCTAAACATCATCAATTCCATAACAAGTTATGTTAAATCTAATGTAACAAGTCTAGGATTATTCAAAGGTAATAAGGCTTTAATTGAAAGTATTAAAGTAGATAGTAACGACAATTACACGCCATATCTAGACAACTATGACATTTACAATATTTCAAGTTCAAGCGATAATATCCGAATTATTTTAAGTTATTATTTATCGCTTCTTCAAACTTCAATAAAGTTCAAAAACGTGGACTCAATTAACTTTCCAAATGTTTTGTTACTTGATGAACCGAAGCAGCAAAATTTAGACAATGATTCGTTAATTGACTGTGTAAGTTTAATAGAAAACATATTATCAGATGACGCACAGGTCATACTGACAACTTACAGTGAACTACCAAGCGACAGACAAAAATTTGAAAAACATATAATTTATGAAATGAAAAGTAAGACTGACTACCTCCTAAAACGGCTGACAGAATGAGTACACCAGTAACCAACATAGATTCTGCGTCAGGGCGGGGGTGGCGTGCAAGCTTGGAGTTTTGTGCTTCTAATAAATTTTTGTAATAAATTGGGCATTTGTGCTCAAACTATTCGTAGGTTAAGCGTAGCGTTCCTACGACCCCAAACATAAAAGAGCGTCACGCTTGCAGTTTAGTTTAGAAATATTTCAATTGTTGTGGCGTTTTCTCGGGGTTGCTAAGACTTACAACGCCTGTCTAAGCTACGTTTCAATTATCCAAACTATCTCACTTAAAATGAGCTTTTTTGATTAAGTTGTAGTAAAAAATCAGAATTTTAGACATGACCAACAAAGCTCAAACAAATATCAACGAATCTGATTATACCGAGATTTTACATCAGGCAATCAGTCAAATCAAGACTGCCCGAACCCTGATTGCAAAACAGGTAAACAGTAGCACCAATGCTGTGTATTGGAATTTGGGCAAACTCCTTTTTGAAAAACATTTAGAAGAAGGTTATGGCAGTGGTGTAGTGAAACAACTCTCTGTAGATTTAAAATCCGAATTTCCAGACATGGGGCTTTCGCCTCGTAATTTATGGAATATGAAACTGTTTTATGAGCGTTACTATCAGGCAGACCAAAAACTGCTACAAGCCGTAGCAGTTTTGCCTTGGGGACATAATTTGCTCTTAATCAACAAAATTCAGTCGCTTGAAGCTGTTGAATATTACGCCAATGAAGCCGTAAGCAAAGGTTGGAGCAGGGATATATTGCTCAATGCCATAAAAATGGACAGTTACGCCTACGCCCAAAAGCAAATCAAATCGCATAATTTTAATGAAACACTTCCTGCCATTGATGCCGATTATGCTAACGAAGTATTTAAAGATACTTATAATCTTGGTTTCTTAGGAATTACCGAAAACATAAAAGAATTAGGTTTAGAAAAACGATTGGTAGAAAAAATCAAATCCTTTGTATTGGAATTGGGCAAAGGATTTTCGTTTATAGGCAACCAGTACCGCTTGGAATACAACCACAAAGAGTACTTTGTAGATATGCTTTTCTTTCACAGAGGTTTGCGGTCTTTGGTTGCGATTGAACTTAAAATTGGAAGTTTTAAAGCCGAGTATGTGGGAAAAATGAACCTCTATCTTTCCCTTTTAGACAAATTAGAAAAAGGCGAAAATGAAAATTCATCTATCGGTATTATTCTTTGTGCTGACAAAGACCATTTGGATGTAGAAATAGCCCTACAAGATATAAATAAACCCATTGGAGTAGCTGAGTATCAACTTTTGTTGCCCAAAGAGGCACTACAAACCTTAGTGCTTAACGAATTAAACGCCACTGAAAGAGATAATTGAGAATGGAGAATAATTATGAAAGAAACCTAACTGATTCAAGTAAAAGCGTCAATTGGACTTTTAAATCATTTCAGTTTGAAAAGGAATGGTTTAAAAGTCTAAGTCACAGGCTTGAACCAGTAAGTGAAAATGTGTAAATTTATAACTGAATTTCAAACCCGATAGATATGTTTAATACAATAGAAATAGACAGAATCAACCTGACCATTATGGGGGTGAAATTTTCAGACTTGCGAACATTAGATAGCACTGCCAACGCCATAGGAAGTAATATGTTTGAAGGCTTTCAACCAACACCAAAAGGAATTGAAATTATACGTGACTAAGTGACAGGGAAAATTTCATTAAGTGAAGTAGTGGCATTTGCTAAACAAAGAGCGTATGTCTAACTCTCTATAACAAGAATGAGATAATTGGTTTCGTCAATTTGTTACTCGTACCATTATTCACACGAAGATACCCTTGAAAAAAAGACCAATAACACTATCGACGTTTTGTAAATTACCCTAAACATACAACAATGGCAAGGTACATCAATCCATATACTGATTTCGGTTTTAAAAAACTCTTTGGTGAGGAAGGTAATAAAGACTTGCTCATTGATTTCTTGAACCAGCTTCTCCCCCCACATCATCAAATTGCAGACCTAAATTTTCGTAATCCCGAAAATTTAGCAGACTTTTCAACAGAAAGAAAAGCCATTTTTGATATTCATTGTAAAGCTCTTTCGGGCGAAAAATTTATCGTTGAAATGCAAAAGGCTAAGGTAAAATACTTCAAAGATAGAAGTTTGTTTTACATAACCTTTCCTATTCGAGAACAAGCACAACAAGGGGACTGGAATTTCAGATTAGAACCTATTTATTTCGTGGCTATTTTGGATTTTGAGTATGATGAGGCAGAGGAAATACGTAAGTTTAGGCGTGATGTGTCTTTGAAAGACCAAGACGGAGATATATTTTTTGATAAATTGCATTTTAAGTTTTTGCAAATGCCTTTGTTCAACAAAAAAGAAAATGAGTTAGCAACTAAATTTGACAAATGGTGCTACTTTCTGAAAAACTTAGAAAGTTTTGACCAAATTCCGAACATCCTCAACGAGCCAATTTTTCAAAAAGCCTTTGGAACAGCGGAATTAGCTAATTTAAGTATCGAACAAAGAGCTATTTACGAAGAAAATCTTATTCAATATTGGGGTATGAAAAGTGCTTTGGAAACAGCGGTTGAGGAAAGAGAAATTGAGATTGCGAAAAACTTAATTCTATTAGGTTCTGAAAACGAATTTATTGCAAAAGCAACGAATTTAAGTATTGAACAAATAAAGCAATTGCGTAATGAAATCAAGAAAAACTGATGACAACAATTATCAAAACTAACAAAAAAAGAGTTTTGAATACCGAATGAAACTCCTCATTCAGCATTCAAAACTCTTCACTAAAAGACTCTTCACTTATTTTATACCGACATGATGTCTTTTTCTTTATCTGCAAAAGCTGCATCTACTTTTGAGATATAAGCGTCTGTCATTTTCTGAACACGTTCTTCGCCTGCTTTTACTGCATCTTCTGAAACGCCTTCATTTTTCAATTTTTTAATTGAGCTATTCGCATCTTGACGAACGTTTCTCACATTAATTTTTGCTGTTTCGATTTCTGCTTTTACTCGTTTTACTAATTCACGACGACGCTCTTCGGTAAGCGGTGGTAAATTCAAACGAATAATTTCGCCATCATTCATCGGTGCAAGACCAATATTTGAATTACGAATAGCTTTTTCGCATTCAGCAATCATTTTTTTCTCGAAAGGCTTCACGATGATTGTACGGGCATCTGGCGTATTGATAGATGCTGCACCCGAAAGTGGCGTCATCATTCCGTAATAATCAACTTGAATACCATCCAACATTGAAGGCGTTGCTTTTCCAGCACGAATTTTTGAAAGTTCGATAGCTAAGTGTTTCAAAGCACCATCCATCGTTTCTTTAGCCGCATCAATGTAAAATTCTATCTCTTCCATTGGTAAAAAATTGGGGATTTCAGATTTTATGAAAGAACAATCTTTAACTAAGTAATGAATACAATTTAGATTTTGTTTTTGATTCATGTAAATGGCTGACGATTAAAAAACTAATCACCAATCAATTTTCCTAATCATTACTTAACTAATTAATGTTCCGACTGCTTCTCCTTTTGCTAAAGCAAATAAATTATCAGGTTTGTTCATATCGAATACAATGATAGGAACTTTATTTTCTTGGCATAAAGTAAATGCCGTAGTATCCATAATTTTTAAACCTTTACTGATGGCTTCAGCAAAAGAAAGATTTTCATAGCGAGTAGCAGTTGGGTCTTTTTCTGGGTCAGCGGTGTAAACACCATCTACACGAGTACCTTTTAATACTACATCTGCTTCGATTTCAGTAGCACGTAAAGCCGCAGTTGAATCAGTTGTAAAATAGGGGTTTCCTGTTCCTGCACCAAAAATAACTACTCTACCTTTTTCTAAATGACGGATAGCTCTACGACGAATGAAAGGCTCGCATACTGCATCCATTTTAATAGCCGTTTGTAAACGAGTCAACATTCCATTTTTCTCAAGAGAACCCTGAATAGCCATAGCGTTGATTACCGTGGCAAGCATTCCCATATAATCGCCTTGAACACGGTCAATACCTGCTTTTGCTGCTGCCGCTCCACGGAAAATATTACCACCGCCAATTACAATGGCTACCTCTACACCCAATTCTTTTACTTTTTTAATTTCAAGGGCATATTGCTGTAAAATGGTTGGGTCGATTACTTCATTGTCTGAACTAAGAGCCTCGCCTGATAGTTTTAGGAGAATTCGTTTGTACTTCGGTTTGTCCATGATTTAAGGTTTTTTTTTCGGGGACAAAGATATACTTTTTTTTCATTCCATCCCTAAATTCTTCTTTCAAACCCGCATTATTCAAACTCTATCAATACTTGGTTTTTCTCTACGTTTTGGCGAGGATTCACTTTAATATTTTTGATTTTGCCTTCACCTGTTGCTTTCAGAACGTTTTCCATTTTCATGGCTTCCAAAATCAAAAGTGAGTCTCCTTTTTTGATGCTATCCCCTACTTGTACTTGGATAGAAACAATCAAACCGGGCATTGGAGCTTTCAAATCATTCACTTTTGCCGAACCAGCATTTGCCATACCAAGCTGTTCTAAAAGTATATCAAAACGGTCTTTTACATTCACCAAGTACTGATTTCTATTGATTTTCAATAAAAATGACTTTGTTTGATAGTCTGCTTCAAGTACTTCAGCGTTGTAAGAACGATTCTGAAAAAGAATATGGAAGATATTATTTCGGACTTCTAAAATGTCCCATTCGAGTGGCGTACCGTTGATACTTGTTCCTGATTTATCCGAAATAATATCGAACGTTTGCTGGTTGACTAAGGCTTTAAGCATAATCTTTAAGGTTGGTTTTTTAGTGAAATTTGTTTCCTTAGAAAAAACGTACAAAAAATTCTATGATTTGTTCACCAAATATACACCAATTAGAATTACGCTCATGCCTAAATAATGCTGAAATAGTATAGCTTCGCCGTCCAATACACCCCAAAGGATAGCAACGATTGGAATCAGATAAGTTACCGAACTGGCAAGTACAGCACTGGTCATTTGAATCAGTCGATTGAAAAGCACCATAGCGATTGCAGAACCCAAAACACCCAACAACATGGCAAATACCATTGCTTGAATCGCTCCTTCTTGCTGTAATTTCGGAATAAAATCACCAGAAAAAAGTACTGTTCCTGCAATTGGGCCAATGGTCATAAAAATACAAGTAGTAATCAAGAAAGAATCTATGCCTAAACCTGTGAGGAATTTCTTGGTAAGATTCAAATTAATGCCATACAAAAGCGTAGCCATAATCACAAAAAAAGCATAAGCATTCACATGAAAGCCACTCGCTCCTGCCAAAATCAATAATAAAGCACCCACAAAACCCAACACGATACCTATACTTTGGCGTTGCGTAATTTTGTTTCTAAAGAAAATTGCCCCGACAATCAATGTAAACAAAGGAGTTGTAGAGTTTAATGCCCCCGAAACGCCACTGTCTAATTTTGAGCCTGCCCAAGAAAATAGGTAGGCTGGCAAAAGATTTCCTAAAAGTCCTGCTAACAAAAAGTATTGAAACTTGTTGAAAGGGATTTTTTTGAGCTTGACCAGAAAAAAAGGAAGGAAAAAACAAAAAGCAGCGAAAATACGAATTGACCCAACTTCGGCTGGAGCAAAAACCGCTAAACTTTTTTTAACTAAAATGAATGAACTTCCCCAAATAAGGGCGAGAAGTGCTAATAATCCCCAAACTAACAAGGGGTGTTGTGTTTTTGAAGCAGTGGTAAGGTTTGTTTTCATAAAAAGATAACCAGCCACAAAAATATAAAGTTTCTGAAACAATTAGAATTTAGGGCATTTTGAATAATACTTCTTGGGTTTCTTTTTATCTGATTTCAAAAAACAAGTAGTAATACCCACTTGGGTAGTCAGGCTATTATTGAAACCCGACGAAACCGAAGCGATTTCGGCATGAACTCCCAACGTAGTCGTTAGCATCAATCGCAAGCCACCGAAAATACCCAAAGCAGGTTTCATGGTACTTTGCCAAAAATCTAAACCTACCATTACACCAATGTAAGGGTCGATATTACCAGCATGAGCATTTCGTACATCACCAAAATGTTGATAACCCCGAAAAGAAAGATGATTATAGTTTTCGTACTCAGTATTGAAGTGTTGGGCGTAGAGACCAATACCATAAAGCTCGCTTTTAGGTAAGCGTTTTTCAAGAGCAACGCTGATAAAACTGGGCTTAGTAGCCAGAATTCTATCCGCCTTTTCGGTATTATTGTCATTACCAGTAGCTACACTCAAGTACTTTGGCGACTTATCTTCTTGCTGTGCCAATAGCGTTTTACTGCTGAATAAAGTAAGGATTAGTAAAAAAGTAAGAAATTTCAATGGGATAACATTTTAGATGAATAGACTACTATTAGGCAAAAATGATGCTAAAAAAACACCTATCAAAAGCTTTTGATTCTTCTTTTGATAGGTGAAAAAGTTTTATGCCAAAACGACTTCGTTTTGACTATAAAAAACAGATACTTCTCTTAAAATATCAAGAATTTCTTCATAATTCATGGATGTTACTAATCTCATTCTAAATTCTTTAAAATGCGATAAGCCCTTGAAATAATTAGCGTAATGTCTTCTCATCTCAACGATGCCCACATACTCGCCTTTCCAACGAATACTAAAATCTAAATGTTTTTTACAAACATCAATTCTATCATCAATCGTTGGCGGAGCAAGATGCTCTCCTGTTTTGAAATAATGCTTGATTTCATTGAAAATCCAAGGATAACCGATAGCGGCACGCCCAATCATAATACCATCAACGCCATAACGATTGCGATATTCTAAAGCCTTTTCTGGAGAATCAATATCGCCATTGCCAAAAATAGGAATTCTAATTCTTGGATTTTCTCTTACTTTGGCAATCAAACGCCAGTCGGCATCGCCTTTATACATTTGTACTCTTGTACGTCCGTGAATCGTAAGAGCCTCAATACCAATATCTTGAAGACGTTCGGCTACATCTTCGATATTTTTGGTAGAATCGTCCCAACCTAAACGAGTTTTTACCGTAACAGGCAAGTGTGTAGATTCTACAACGGCTTTGGTCATGCTTACCATTTTAGGAATATCCTGCAAAAGTGCCGCTCCTGCTCCACGGCAAGCCACTTGTTTTACCGGACAGCCATAATTAATATCTATCAAATCTGGACCTGCTTTGGTGGCAATTTCTCCGCAAGCTCTCATGGTTTCAATATCAGAGCCAAAAAGTTGAATACCTATTGGACGTTCGTACTCAAAAATGTCTAATTTTTGTAAAGATTTTGCCGCATCACGAATAAGTCCTTCTGAAGAAACAAATTCTGTGTACATCAAATCTGCTCCTTTTTCTTTACAAACTGCACGAAACGGAGGGTCTGAAACATCTTCCATTGGGGCTAATAACAAAGGAAATTCTCCTAATTCTATGTCTTTAATCTTTACCATCTTTATCAATCTATTATACTTTCCACGAAAAAAGTTTACCCTTGTCAATGTCTAACAAACAAGAGTTTAGCTTCTTTGGTTAATTGTTCACTGCTAATTTTTACGTAAATTTACAACCATTATGACAGAATTCGATACTTTTAAAGCACAAACCGACCGACCACTCATTGCCAAACTAATGATTTTGGTAG
The DNA here is from genome assembly GCF_034929435.1 of Arcicella rigui. Taxonomy (NCBI): domain Bacteria; kingdom Pseudomonadati; phylum Bacteroidota; class Cytophagia; order Cytophagales; family Flectobacillaceae; genus Arcicella; species Arcicella rigui. The sequence continues at coordinate 12,211 of NZ_JAYFUM010000019.1, read as the reverse complement.
GATTGACCCTAATTTTTATGTTTGTCGGCTCAATGGTTGGGATATTGGCCTTTTCTTGGCTTAATGGCGTCTCACTTCAAAAAGCCTTACTTGCCCAGCAGCACCTCAAAGATTTCCCGAATGCTTATGTTGGTTTGATGCTCCTTCAAACTTTTTCAACCCCAATTCCATTTGTAGCATCTTCTCTTTTTTACTGGTACGTCATTGAAAAACAAGACATTAGTACTTTAAGTTTCCATAGTACTAATTTATCGGTACTCTTTACCGTAGCGATATTAGTGATTGGCTTCATGCCATTTGATGCTATTTTTATTGAATTGAATCAAAAAATGGTTTTACCAGAATCTTTAAAAGGGATTGAAGAATGGATGAAAAATTCTGAAAAAGCCACAGGGGAACTTACTAAATTCCTTACTTCTTTTCAGAATCCGACACAGTTTATGCTTGCAATGTTGGTAGTTGCCGTGTTTGCTGGCATTAGCGAAGAATTTCTTTTCAGAGGAGTTTTACAAAATTTGGCATGGAAAGCCTTCAAAAATCCACATATTGCTATTTGGTTTGCGGCATTTTGGTTTAGTTTTATCCATTTACAATTTTATGGATTTATTCCAAGAATGTTGCTTGGTGCAATGTTTGGCTACTTGTATTACTGGACACAAAATCTTTGGCTTTCAATGTTTGCACACTTTGTAAATAATGGTTTTACGCTTTTGATGAGCTATCTTTATCAAATGAAAGTAACCAAAACCGATATTGAAAAAACAGATTCAGTACCTGTAACAATGGCTTTGGTTTCGGCTTTACTTACCATTTTTTTACTTAGATGGTTTTGGATGTACGGACTTCAGAAAGATAAAAAAAATAAGCCAGCTTAAAATTCGTGAAGCTTTGTTAAAGTAATGGACACAAGTTAAGTTACGTTTTTAATTTATGTAAATAGCTGATTATTAGACACATAAAATACTAATCACCAATCACTTTTTGCTAATTACTGAAAAACATGAACGACTGGAAGAAAATTTATGAATCTACAAATCCTTTTAAAGCAGAATTAGCAAAAGCTTTTTTGGTTGACGAACACCAAATTGATGCCGTTGTGATTAGCAAAAGAGATAGTTCATATTTAATAGGTATTTGTGAAGTATATGTACATTTACAAAATGCCGTGTTAGCAAAGTTTTTATTGGATAATGAAGCAGGATTAGAAAATTATGAGTGATGTATCATTTTTCGGATTTAGGATTTCTGATTTCGGAGATTAGATAAACATTTGATTTACCTTATATCCGACATCTGAAATCTAAAATCAGAACCTGTGATAAAATATCATTGCCTAAAGCCTACTGCATATAGCTTAAAGCATATTATACTAAAGCAAATTTACTCAACCAGAAATAAACAAAATAAATAGATAATCAGTATGAATAAAAAATTACAAGGAATGTCAAATTTAGCACAAAGGGTGATTGCAGCCGTTGTGGCTGTTCCTTTTTTGATATTTTGTATAGTTTTTAGCGATTGGACGTTCTTTGGACTTTTTGCTATTATTGCTGTTTTAGCACAACTTGAATTTTATAAACTCTTGGGGCTCGACGGCGACGAACCACTTACTTATTATGGTACTCTCTGTGGTTTTGCCTTGGTTACAATTACTTTTTTGATTGAGAAAGGAATTATCCACGAAAGTAATTATTACATTTTATCACCTTTGATGACGCTGATTTTCTTCATCAAATTATATAAATCTCAAGACGAAAAGCCATTTAAAAATATTGCTTATACATTTTTGGGCGTTATTTATGTAGCCTTGCCTTTTGCTTTAATTATCATTTTGGCATTTCTAACAAGTACTACTTTTAGCTGGCAACGTCCTCTTGGTTGTTTGTTTTTACTATGGGCGAGTGATACAGGTGCGTACTTTGCCGGAACAAAATTCGGGAAAACTAAGTTATTTGAAAGAGTATCACCCAAGAAATCTTGGGAAGGAAGTGTCGGTGGTTTTCTATCATCAATGCTGGTTGCTTTTATTCTTTCGAAGTACTTCAACGACCTCTTAGAATGGCAATGGTTTGGCTGTGGAGCTATTATAGTGGTAGCTGGTACGTATGGTGATTTGGTAGAATCGCTCTTTAAAAGAAGTATTAAAATAAAAGATTCGGCCTCTACAATTCCAGGGCACGGTGGCTTTTTAGATAGATTTGACGGTTTACTCCTATCCATTCCATTTATTATTACATTTTTAAAACTTTTCCCATAGTTTTTTAAAAATATTTGATAAATTGCAAAACGTTAAAAACTGTTAAAGCCATACAGCAGAATCACTTAGAAACGTTAAATTGAGTAAGTTTGCATAAAATTCAACTCAGAAAGTGAAACGATGTTACTAAAGTTAAAACACATATTTATCATTGCTATTATTATTTGTCTTTCTAACTTCTCCTCAAGTTTTGGGCAAGGGCAAGATAAGTCCGTCGTATTTTCAGGACGAGTAGTAGCAGACCGTAGCTCAGAGTTTTTACCAAATGCCTACGTCTTCAATCCACAGTCGGGAAGAGGTACGCTTACTGATGATTTTGGTAATTTCTCCTTGTATGTTTATCCCGGTGACAGTGTAGTATTTTCGTATGTGGGTTACAAAAAGAAATACTATATCATTCCTCGTACCAATGACTTTTCGCACGTTGCTACGATTTTCATGACCGAAGATTCTAAGCTATTGGCAGAAGTAAAAATTTATCCTTACAGAACTGAGGATGAATTTAAGAAAGCTTTCTTGGACATGAAATTGGAAAATGAAGCAGGAAGAAGAGCTTTGGCAAAAAATCTTGAACAATCGAAGTTGAATGTATTGGCAATGAGAGCGGGATTGAGTGGTGCAGGAAATTTTAGAAACTTCTCTGACCAAATGACTTATGCCGCAACCAACAGAGGTTTTTACCAAAGTCCAGTTATGGCTTTGACAAACCCTTTTGCTTGGATGAACTTTATTAAGTCAATCAAAAATGGAGATTTGAAACGAGACGACTATAAAAAAGCTTACGAAGACGCTCCTACTGAAGGTATTTCTCGACAAAAATTCTTAAAAGAACAAAAAACTGGAAATTAGATTTTATTAATATTTTGCTCTGTAAAAAAGATTTTCCAGTATTTACCATAGCATTTATCATTTGTAAAAATTCCAGAAGGATGGTTCTGATTGAACTATTTTCTGGAATTTTTTTTGATTGAAATTAACCATATAACATAAACTAAATTGGATTTTATTACCGAATCTTATAGAATTAGAATTACTGAAGTAGATGCTCATGCTAATCTGACAATTCCAGCCTTAAATGGACTTTTCCAAGAAATGGCTTGGCGACATTCCGTTGTGGCAAATGTATCTGCTCCAGACTTAACAGCACAACACAATATTACTTGGGTACTTTCAAGACTAAAAATTTGGATTCAAAAACTACCTTCTTATGATGAAACTGTACTTGTAAAAACTTACATTCAAGAAATTGACAAGTACTTTTATTATCGAGATTTTAAGGTTTACGATACCAATGGCAATGAAATTATCAGAGCCAACGCTTTGTTTGGTTTGATAGATATTTCTCGCCGTCGTATTACTTCTGTGCCAGATTGGATGCGAGCCATCACGCCCATTTGTACTACGGAAGAAAAAGTACAGAAAATATCTGGAAAAATTCCACAGCTTACTCAGGTCGAGACTCAAAGAGCTTTTGATATTCGTTGGCATGATATTGATTCAAACCAACACGCCAACAATAACCGCTATGTAGAATGGTTGATGGAAAGTGTGCCAACTAAAGTATTGAATGAGGGCGTACTGAAAACCTTTGATATTATCTTCAAAAATGAAAGTATTTTTGGCGACAAAATCATTACTCAAAGTCAACAAATTGGCGAGGGCTTTGTACATAAAATGGTGAATCAGAATGGCTTAGAATTGGTTACGGGCGAAACGGTTTGGGGGGTGTAGATATTTAGCTTTGAGCTTTGAGCTTTGAGCTTTGAGCCTTGAGCTGTGAGCTTAATATTTTCAAAAAATAAAACTCAAGGCTCACCGCTCATAGCTAAAAGCTCATAGCTACAAAAACTTTATTTCAATTCTCCTATTCAATTTACGATTTTCGGCAGAAGTATTGGGTAAAATTGGCTTGCTTTTCCCATAACCTTCTGATTTTACCATAGCAGGATTGATACCTTTTTGTATTAAATAATCACGAACGGATTTTGCTCTTTTTTGTGATAAAACTAAATTTTCAGTATCCTTTCCAACGTCGTCGGTATGACCAGAAATTTCAATCGGCAGGTCTTTATTTTCATTCAGCAAAAGCGTCAATTTATCTAATTCAATTCTTGATGCTTCTTGTAACTCCCATTTTCCAGTATCGAAAAAGATGTTGTTTAAAATCTCTTTACTATTTTTCTGAATCGGTTCAAGCGGAATGTCGAGTACTTTATCTGTGCCAGATATTTCAGAAAAATCAAAATTCATACTCTTGAAAAAATACCCTTTTTTATTAACGAAAACGGCATAAGATCCGCCATTTTCCAAGACAAAAGTATAATTTCCTGTTTGTGCATCAGCCTTAAAAAGTCCTACTTTTTCCTGTGTTTTTAGCGAAATTAATTCAATTTCAGCCGAAAGCTTTTGTTTGGTTTTGGCATCAAACACAATTCCTTTTAAGAAATAAGTGGACTTAAATTGTTGTTGGAAGTTTTCGGGTAAAACAATTTCAACAATTTTAGAGCGACGCACTCTATCATCCTGACTTCTTTCTAAAGAGTAATAAGCCTTTTTGCTATCGGAAGTAATGAAAAAAGCGACTTGGTCTTCATTGGTATTTAGCGGGAAACCCAAGTTCACAGGTTTTGTCCATTGATTTTGCTGATTTTCAGTAAAAAACAAATCCAATCCGCCCATGCCTACGTGTCCTTCGGAAGAGAAAAAAAGCGTTTTTCCATTGGCATGAATAAAAGGCGAAAGGTCGTCTTCGCTGGTGTTGATGACATTGCCAAGATTTTGTGCTTTCGTCCAGACATTCATTGAATCTAATTTAGTCACCCAAATATCTCTTTTGCCGATACTTCCTTTTCTATCCGAAACAAAGTACAGCGTTCGTCCATCTGCAGAAAGCGAAGGCTGAGATTCCCATTCGCCAGAATTGATATTTGGCCCTAAATTTTGTGGTGACGACCAATCATTTCCTTCTTTGTAAGCAATGAATAAATCGCAACTTCCAAAGCCTCTTCTGCCTCCGCAAGAAGTAAAAACTAAAGTCCTACCATCAGCAGAAATTGAAGCCGTTCCTTCATTTTCGAGGGTATTGATTTTATCAGAAATAGAAACTGGCACAGACCAAGTACTGTCTTTGAAAACAGATTGATAAAGGTTTTCATCTTTATCTTGTTGACCTGTAAAAATCAGCGTTTCACGGTCGGCAGAAAGTACGGGGAAGTATTGGGAATCGAAACGATTGACAGTTTTTGGCAGTCCAACTGGTACAATTTTTAGAGGGTTTTCTAAAGATTTGAGAGCAAACTTACAGCTTTCTAAACGAGCCAAATATCTTTTTTGGTTGGAAGCCGTAACCGCAGGAAGCCCTTTTTCTAAATACCCCAAAGCTTTTTGGTAATCGCCTTTTTTAAGGTACAATTGTCCCAATTGCTGAGAAGCGATTTCTGTAACCGAGCTTTTTTCTTGAGCATTTACTGCCTTTTCATAGTTTAGGATGGCATTGCCAAATTGGCGACTTTGTTCGTATAATTTTCCTAAATGAAAATAAGGTTCAGCAAATAATTTGTCTCTTTCAATGGCCTCTTCAAACTCATTATAAGCCGTTTCTAAATCTCTTTCTTGCAACGCCTTTAAGGCATTTTGGTAAGCGTCAATTGCTTTTTTGTTAGTGGAAGACAGCGTATTCTGAGCTTTAATAAAGAAGGAGAAATTAGTAAAAAAGAAGAGCAAAAAAAGGAATCTCATGTCTGGAAAATTTAATAGAACAAAAGAATTTATTTTACAAAAACGACAAAGGTTTAGTTAATGTTAAGTGAAAAATAAAAGTTTTTAGGAATAAAACGATTACTCAAAGATAAACTCATTAGTGTGCGACTTAAAGTCGCACACTAATGAAAAGAAACATTTTTAACAACTAATGATACTCTTTTAATTCATTTGATTATGTATAATCTCAAATGAAACGGATAGCCTACATTTGTATATCTAACTGAAAATCAAAGATATAAAATTAAAATTCCTCACTCACAATTCAGCACTCATAATTACTATGGAATATCCATAAACTTATGTACTTGTAACGAAATTCTCCATTTCGGATTGTTCTTGATGTACTCTATGATTTGCGGAAGCATTTGTTCCATTCTACTCCATTCGGGTTGAAGGTAGAGCATACAATCGGGCGAAACCACAGAGGCAAAGCTTTCAGCCCATTCAAAATCTGATTGGTTGAAAATGATTACTTTTAACTCGTTGGCTTTAGGATAAATATCAGGATTAGGCGATTTGAATTTTTTAGGAGAAAAACAAATCCAATCCCACGCACCAGTTACTTGTTCGCAAACGCCTGATGTTTCGATATTGGTTTCAAAACCTGCTTGATGCAAAGCTTCGGTGAGTTCATCTAAGTTGTGCATCAAAGGCTCACCACCTGTAATTACCGCCAAGCGTCCTTCGTAAGCAGAAGCATCCGCCACAATTTGACTAATACTTAATTTTGGATGTGCGTTTATATCCCAAGATTCTTTCACATCGCACCAGTGACAGCCCACATCACAACCGCCCAAGCGGATAAAATAAGCGGCTCTACCTTGATGAAAACCTTCGCCTTGAAGCGTATAAAAGGCTTCCATCGTAGGAAGTGATTGATTGAAAGGAAGAATTGCTATATCGTTTTGCTCTTTTGTCATGCGTGTAATGTAAGTAAAATACAAACACAAAATTAGCACATTTCCCTCAGTAAATTGTTGTTGGAGTTTGAAAGCTGTAAAAGGGTTGGATTTGAAGGTATTGATGATTTATTGTAGATGAATTTAAAACTCATGGTATTATCATCAGTTTTGTTTTTTCAGTTCAGCACGTAACCTTTCTATTTGTTCAACTGTTAAGCCTGTATATTTAACTATTCTTTCGTTGGGCTCGTTGTCCGCTAACATAATTTTCGCAATTTCAAACTCTCGTTCCTCAACTGCTGTCTCTAAAGCACTTTTCATACCCCAGTATTGAATGAGGTTTTCTTCGTAAATAGCTCTTTGTTCGGCACTCAGATTTGCTAATTCGGCTGTTCCAAAGGCTTTTTGGAAAATTGGTTCATTGAGAATGTTCGGAATATGGTCAAAGCTTTCTAAGTTTTTCAGAAAGTAGCACCACTTATCAAATTTAGTTGCTAACTCGTTTTCTTTTTTGTTGAACAAAGGCATTTGCAAAAACTTAAAATGCAATTTGTCAAAAAACATATCTCCATCTTGGTCTTTCAAAGCCACATCACGCCTAAATTTGCGTCTTTCCTCAGACTCATCATACTCAAAATCAAGGATAGCCACAAAATAAATAGGCTCTAATTTAAAGTTCCAATCTCCTTGTTGAGCTTGGTCTCTGATAGGAAAAGTAACGTAAAATAAACTTCTATCTTTGAAGTATTTTACTTTGGCTTTTTGCATTTCTACGATAAATCTTTCGCCTGAAAGTGCTTTACAATGAATATCAAAAATGGCTTTTCTCTCCGCCGATAAATCTGCTAAATTTTCTGGATTACGAAAATTCAGGTCTGCGATTTGATGATGTGGTGGCAATAATTGATTAAGAAAATCAATCAAAAGGTCTCTGTTACCTTCTTCTCCAAAAAGTTTTTTGAAACCGAAATCAGTATAAGGATTGAGATACTTTGCCATACTAAATATTTTTGGTAAAGTTACAAAACTTCGATTGCGTTATTGGATTTTTTTCAAGGGTATCTTTGGTAAATAGTGGCACGAGTAAAAATTAACGGAACTAATGAGCTATTTTTATTATAGAAATCAAAAGCGGAATTTGGTTAAATCTGTCCTTGATAATTTGGGTCAAAATCTACCATCCATTCTATTCCGTATTTGTCTCTAAACATCCCAAAGTATGAACCCCAAGGACTGTCGGCAATAGGCATTTCAATTTGTCCACCTGCTGAAAGTCCGTTAAATAATTTATCGGCTTCTTCTTTGCTTTCTGCACTGATTGAAATTTTACTTCTATGCTCATTCTCGTTTGTGCGTCCCATAATTTCGGGAACATCATTAGCCATCAGAACGTTTTTGCCAATCGGCAAAGCAATGTGCATTATTTTGTTGGCTTCATGCTCTGAGACGGTAAATTCAGGCCCAGCAAGGTCTTTGAAACGCACAATTGTTGCGAATTCTCCGCCAAATACTGATTTGTAAAAGTTAAATGCTTCTTCGGCATTTCCGTTAAAGTTAATGTGAGGATTGATGAGTGCCATAGTTTTATAAGTTAAATTCTCTATACACAAACCTAAACTTTAACACTCAATAAACAAGGTCTAAAAGCGACAAAAAAGAGGTTCTTTGTGCCAAACAATTAGTTGGGGACTCTCCTACGACGACTTAAATTAAAAAGAGCATCCGTCGTTCTATTAAGATTATTTTTTCTTTGATGAAGAAAATTATCAATAACTGGTTCAAGCCTGTGGCTTGGACTAATTAGGGGCAGTTTCCAGCAACTTGTCGCTGAACAGATAAAACAAAGTCCTCGGATACATTTGATAATTTCGCACATTGTTCAATGGTTAAACCCATTGATAAACCATTTTTAACTGTTTCTATTTTTACAGCCTTTTCTTTTCTATCCTCTGCCTCTTTAATTTTCCTACTCTCTGCTTTTACAGATTCAGCGTTACGAGCAATCAAAATCTCTAATGAAGCCTTTGCGTCAGGTGTCATTTTACGACTGTCCAATTCGTCAATGGCTACTTTAAGCCAATCCTCATCCCAAAATTTGGGAAATTGTATAGGATTGGTAAATGTATGAGTATGTATCGTCTTCATCGTATAAATCAGTTTTTGTAAATCTGTTTGGCAATCAATCTCTTGCAAAGTAAATTTATCTAATTCTACTGTGATAAAAGTCATTTGATCATCAAAAAGTTCGCCTTGTTCATTTCGTAGATTCGCAATGGTATGAAATTGATAATATGGTAGAATATCGCTTGCCAGAATTGCTACACAAAAGATTTTGGTCAGTGTTCCATAGTCAAACTTCCCACGTTTTACCATTGCATTAAACTTGTGCAAAGCATAAAACTTCATGCGTTGTACAAAATAAGGTGCATCACCATACTGCATTTCTACAATGAAATGGTTATCATTTTCATCCGTGCAAGCCAAATCAAAAATACCACTTCTTCCGTCTTGAGTGATACCCTCAAAGGTGTTTTTGTCAAATTTAACCTCTTTAATTGGCACTTCTGACTTGATAAGTGCTTGTAAAGCCCTACGCAAAAAAAGTGTATTTGCCTCATTGCCAAAAGTAGCCTTAAAACCATAATCCGAGATTATCGGGATAAATATTTGGTCGTCTGTGTATAGTGCTTCCATGAAGTAAAGGTACTCAAAATCAAGGTACTTACAAATGAAATCTGTTTGTAGATAAGTATTTTTGCGGTAGCTACCTGCCTTTTTGGCTCAGTGATTTCCCTACAACTCACCTAATATCTCTTTGATAATTGGTGCGTTGTTTAGGCAGGTGTTGTTGGTGAGAAAAGATTAACAACATAGGCAGTACAAGAGTTAGCAAGGGTTATTCCAGATTCTTAATTTTTTTCCAATGAAGATCAAATAGTTTCCGAGAGGATGATATTAGGTCGGTTCTTGCAGTTCGAATATTTATACAAGATTCTCCATTTTCATTTGTTAATGAATTGACAACAGCTTCAACTTTATCCAAAACCTCTTTCAGTTCTTTTTTTTCTGAATTGAGCAGAAGTTCAATTTTAGCTTTTGTATAGTAAAACTTGTCCCAATACTTACTCTTATCAATAGGGCTTAGTTCAGCTAATTTTTCATGTTCTTCAGGGGTTAACTGCATAGCAATTGATAGAAAGTCACTTACAGTATGTCTTAATTCATTAATCCATTCTTGCCTATTCTTTGCAGAAATTGTCGCTTTGAATTCTAAAAGCTTGACTTCTTTTGATGTTTCAATTTGACGCTGTAAATTTTTTTCGTTGCTCTCTATTTGCTTCTGTAGATTACTTTCATTTGAAAGTCTGAGTCGGTTGCCAATCCAGAAGTTTACAAAAGCGGATAAAATACCAATTATCAAAGCCACTATCCAAGGCATATTTTTATCATGTGCAGATATAAAACCTAATACCAAGGCAACTACCCAAGGCATATTTTTATAATTTATAGAGTCATGGGGCTTGGAAACATTTTCGATTTGCAATGTTGAGGGCAAATTAACCTTGACTTGCGGAATCTTTTGTCTTTGTATTTGAATCGCTTTACTTGAATCTACTGCGATTTTTGCTAAACAAATATTAAATAGAAGTAGTAAAAAAATAATAAATAGATTTCTCATTATATGAAAGGTTTATTTAATTGTAGCTAACTCGAAAACATACAAAAGTTTACGTTTTTCGTTAAAATAAGTACTTAGCAAAAGTAACCCTATTTTTATTTTGTATAATTTTCAAGTACTTAAAATTCAGTCATTTATCTGTTTTGATAAATACACGAAATTCGACACTATCCCTTATTTAGTGTTATCCATATCCACTTTAGCGTTATGGCACTTACCTTTAGAGTTAAACCTTTTCAATCTTGATAATTGACACTTACATTTAGCGTTAAGCCATTTCAATCTTGATATATGTCACTTACACTTAGCGTTATCCTTATTTACTTTGGCGTTATGTCACTTACTTTTAGTGACAAGCCATTTCAATCTTGATAATTGCCACTTGCATTTAGCGTTAAGACATTTCAATCTTGATAATTGACACTTATTTTTAGCGTTAAGCCATTTCAATCTTGATATATACCACTTACATTTAGTGATAAGCCTTTTCAATCTTTATAATTGACACTTGCATTTAGTGTTAAGCCATTCCAATCTTGATAATTGCCATTTGCATTTAGTGAAATCTCAATCATTTTTTGCAATGTCTTGATGTTTTAAGTCAACTGACGAATTCAAGAAAGTCTCAAATCATCATTCAAGACGTTCTAAATCATGTTTTAAGGCGTTTTCTGTTTTTTGAGGGGCAAACTTTGACCCATCAATTCAACGAGGCATAAACCTCTTAAACATTCAAAAAATGAAAACGCAAATCAAATCACTTCTTTTTATTTGTTCTCTTTTAATTGCTTTCATCGGAAAAGCTCAAACCGAACCTGCTCGTGTGAGTTTTACTATCAAAAATCCTTCGCTCAAAAACAAACTGATTGGCTTTAGTAGCTACAATACGCAATTACAAAAAATTACGGGTGGCTACGGTTATGGCTTAAATGCACTGGCTTCGCACGCTGTCAATTTGCCTACTCCTGTGTATGTTTATCAAGAAAAAAATGGTAAGAGAGAGTTATTCTGTGTGGTAACTCAGAAAGATGATGGGAAAGTCTTTTTTATCAATCAAAGCTATGAAATTACTCGTGAACAGTATTTAGACTTTGCTCGAGCAGAAATGACTCAGAAGCAACACGAAAAAATTCAAGACGAAAATTCCATAGAAAGTATTGCCAAGAAACAGGGTATCAAATTGGTAGGTGTCAATATCAAAGGGGCATCTTGGTTTCCTTCAATGGCCCATGTGCGTTATGAATTGCCTTGGGCAAACGACAAGCAAAGAGGTTTTTCAAGCCCTTTGAGTAAGACTAAAAATAACTATGTATTTCTGCCCGTGGGCACAAAAATCTATCAATGCAGCGATAAGTTTTGGGATAGTAATGTAAAATTTACCGAGAAATTACTGCTAACCATAGAAGGAAGTAAAGACGATTATACAGTTTCGTTACAGTAAAAATCAAGGATATTTATTCAAGTAAAACGTAAAAAAATCATTTTAATTCAATGAAGTCATCTTGACTTTTTTGACAGTATTGCTTAAAAATAAAAAAGGTTGCTGATATTTGTTTTGCGAACCATACCAAAGCAACCTTTTTATGTACTACGTACTCAGCAAAGATATAA